>NZ_JANEWI010000004.1:0-204183 GCF_028069775.1 Citrobacter sp. Igbk 17
GCCCGGTACCCGCCCACGCGCGAACACGCTATATCGCGCAGTGGATTGGTCTGGCGCTGGCCTGTCTGGGACTGGCCATGCTGCTCTGGCTGGCAGTATTGCAGAATATTCCCGTCGGTATCGCCTACCCAATGCTAAGCCTGAACTTTGTATGGGTCACGCTGGCGGCATGGAAAATCTGGCGCGAACCTGTCACAACGCGTCACTGGTTGGGGGTTGGGCTACTCATCACCGGCATCTTTATTCTTGGGAGCGCGGTGTAATGGGCATCTTTTGGGGGCTGTGTAGCGTGATTATTACGTCGGTTGCTCAGCTAAGTCTGGGGTACGCGATGGATAATCTGCCACCCATGCTGCAACCGCTGGCGTTTATCTCCGCCGTTTTTTCAACCAGCAACAGCGCATTCGCCTTATATGGCGGGCTGGTAGGTTATTTACTGTCAGTGATGTGCTGGCATAAAGCCCTGCATCAGCTCGCGCTGAGCAAAGCCTATGCCTTGCTCAGCCTCAGCTATGTGCTGGTGTGGATAGCATCAATGATTTTACCAGGCTGGCAAGGAACCTTCTCAGTAAAAGCCCTGGTGGGTGTGCTGTGTATTATGGCGGGATTAATGACCATATTCTTACCTGCCCGCCAACAGACGCCCTGAGATCATTTATCGTCAGACAGTTGTCGCAGACGCTCCCATTCTTCGCAGAGATACTGTCTGGCATCAATGATTTTTATCACTCGCGATGTGTCACGGTTAATACAATACTGGGCATCTTTTAGCGGTGACAGCAGATCGCCGACTTTTACACGCTCGCAGGCTTGCGCTTCAGCCAGCATTTTCAACGAACCACCGGTATCACAAAGTACAATATAGAGCCTCCCTGCTTTTTGGTTACAGCAAGACTTCTTCACATGCCATTCCATAGCGCACCTTTTGCTATTGATTTTCACAATAGGTTACACTTTAGCAGATAAACCAAAGGACAATGGCCAGGGAATGGCAATTATGCGAGATAAATTTAATGTTTTCTTAAGCTTTACCGTGGGTACGAACCCATTCCAGCAGCGCCCGGCGAGAAATCTTGATACCACCGCTTTTCAATTCTGCGGGTAAGGTTAGCCAACGAACGGGTTGCTGGAAACGTGCCAGCTTATCTTTCACCCATTCCGCCAGATCAATACTTCCGGCTTCGGCATCGTACTCCACAACCGCAACAGGGCGATGACCAAACTCTTCATCTTCGATTGGCACAATAAAAGCCTGCAGAACATGGGGATGCGATACAATTACGCGCTCCACCTCTTCCGGTTGGATCCCTTCTCCGCCACTGAAAAACAGGTTGTCCATCCGCCCGACAATGGTTAACTTGCCATCATGCACGATGCCACGATCGCGGGTGGCAAACCAGCCTTGCGCATTAACCAGCGGATAAAGCTGCCCGTTACGCCAGTAACCTTGCGCCATGCTGGCGGCACGAAGCCAGACTTCATCATCAACAATCCTGACTTCTCTGCCCGGTAGTGCAGAGCCGACATCTGCCTTACCATCGGCCTCTTTCGCACACACCGTGGAGGCAAATTCCGTCAACCCGTAACCGCACCAGCAGCGAATACCCAGCTCACGCGCTTGTTCAGTCAATTCAACAGGAATCGCGGCACCGCCCAGCAACACGGCCTTTAGCGATACCGGTGTGTTATTGACCAACAGTCGCCAAAGCTGCGTGGGAACCAGCGAAGCATGGGTACAACCCGCCAGCATCTGCTCTAACGGTTGCTTATCGCGCACGGTCATACGTGCGCCCGCAAACAACCAGCGCCACATAATCCCCTGACCGGAAACGTGAAATAACGGTAGCGAGAGCAACCAGTCATCGTCTTCGCCAAATGGCATCAGTGACAGCACCCCCTGCGCACTCGCCAAATGCGCCTGACAAGTATGTACCGCCGCTTTAGGCAGTCCGGTTGAGCCGGAGGTTAACGTCATTGTGCTCAAGCGCTGAGGCAACCAGACGGCAGCATGCTCGCCAGACTGTTCCAACATCCGCAGCGGTGTCAGGCCCGGAAGCGGACTTTCGCCTTCCAGATCCAGCGCAAAACGCAGCGTCAGATCCGGAATTAACACATCCAGCAACGACTGTGGCAACTGCGGGTTCACAGGTAAAATTCGTGCCCCGCACTGCAACAATGCCAGCCAGGCCAGCAGCGGACGGGGATGATTCCAGGCGCGGAGCAATATGCCATCGCCCTCTTCCACCCCTTGAGCCGCAAAGCCGCTTGCCAGACGATCGACTCGTGCACAGAGTTCGCCCCAGCTTAACACCTCATCGTTGAGGCGTAAGGCTGTCGCGTCCGCACGAGCCTGTCGCCAGTGACGCCACGGCCAGTCAGTAAAATCAGGCGTATCGGACAATCGCTCCAGGCCCGATGCGCTTGCGCCATCGGGCATTTCCCACTGGGTCATAGCAATCGTTCCAGCGCATCTATCTCAATGCACGGCAACGTACTGCCCGGCCAGGTGCGCACCTGCTGGCACTGCATCAGGCTGAGCGTATCCAGACCAGGGATAGTCTGTGGCGTCAACCAGGCAGCAATGCGCGCCAGCTGGGTTAAGCCCAGGCTCGATTCGATAGAGGAGCTGATCACGGCGGTGAGACCGAGCGCGTGTGCGGCTGCAACCTGCTCACGAACCTTGTCGAGGCTACCCGTCAGCGTAGGCTTGATGACGACCGCCTTCACGCCCTCTTCGGCCATAAAGGTGAAATCGGCTTCACGCAGACTTTCATCCCAGGCAATGGCAATCCCTGTTTCACGTGAGAACGCGCGGGAATCATCACGGGTTTTACACGGCTCTTCGAGGAAGGCAATGCGCCCGCGATACTCAGGATTGACATATTTCGCAAACTGCTGGGCTTTCAGCGGCGTCCAGGCACGATTGGCATCAAGCCGCAGGTGCAGTTCCGGGATCGCCTCCAGCAACAGGTTGACGACCATACCGTCGCGAACAGCTTCATACAGACCGACTTTTACCTTCGCAACTTTCTCGCCAGGCATGTCTGCCAATTGCAGCACCAGATCGTCAGGATCACCGGTACACAACGGCGCAGCACGATAGTCCGCCGCCTCAGGCAACGTACCCGCAAGCTCGGCCAGCGCACAGCTAACACCAAATGCAACGGCAGGCAGCTGTGGCAAGGATGAATCCCCCTGCAGCCAACCGTTGACCCAGGCCAGCAGCGCAGTTTGCGCCTCTTCCCAGGTTTCCTGGCTGAAGCCCGGTAGTGGAGAGATCTCTCCCCACCCTTCGCGCTCGCCGTCACGAAGACAAACGTACAGCCCGTCACGCGTTTTTAACCGCCTGTCACGCAAAATCACCCCCGCGTCCATGGGGATCTGCCAACGGTATACCTGCGCGCTACGCATTACGGATTCCGTTTGAATTTGCTGAAGTCAGGCTGGCGTTTCTGGTTAAAGGCGTTACGGCCTTCCTGACCTTCTTCAGTCATGTAGAACAGCATGGTCGCGTTACCGGCCAGTTCCTGCAGACCCGCCTGACCATCGCAGTCGGCATTCAGTGCAGCTTTCAGACAACGCAGCGCCATCGGGCTGTTTTGCAGCATTTCACGACACCAGCGCACCGTCTCTTTTTCCAGATCGACCAGTGGAACCACGGTATTGACCAGGCCCATATCCAGCGCCTGTTTTGCATCGTATTGACGGCACAGGAACCAGATTTCACGTGCTTTTTTCTGACCGACGATACGCGCCATGTAGGACGCACCCCATCCTCCGTCGAAGGAACCGACTTTCGGGCCAGTCTGACCAAAGATGGCGTTTTCAGCCGCAATAGTCAGATCGCACATCATGTGCAGCACATGGCCACCACCGATGGAATACCCTGCCACCATCGCGACAACCGGTTTCGGACAGGTACGAATTTGGCGCTGGAAGTCCAGCACGTTCAGATGATGCACGCCGGAGTCATCCTGGTATCCGCCGTAATCGCCACGTACTTTCTGATCGCCACCCGCGCAGAACGCTTTATCGCCCGCACCGGTCAGAATAATCACGCCAATATTGTCATCATAGCGAGCATCCGCCAGCGCCTGAATCATCTCTTTGACGGTGACAGGACGGAAAGCATTGCGTACCTGCGGACGATTAATGGTGATTTTTGCGATACCGTCGGTGGATTTCTCATAGCGAATGTCGGTGTAGCCTTCAGAGCAGTCGAGCCATTCTACCGGTGCGTAAAGCATTGTTTCATCAGGATAGATCATAAAATGTCCTATAGTCAGCGACGCAGAATCTGAGCCAGACAGTCCACCACGCCAGCGGGATTGTCCCGATGCGCGTTGTGTCCGGCGTTACGAATCACATGGTTCGGTACGGATATTTCCGCCGCCAGAGCGCGGAATTTATCGTCACGTTCACCACATAAATAATAAAACGGAAATGTGCGCGTTTTTAGTTGCACACGTAAATCAGGTTGTACGGCCAGCGAGGTGGCTTCCAGCATTGCCGCCAACGTTTCACCCTTATTCTGGCAGCGTAAAGCGACCAGCGCCTCTCTTTCGGTCGTATCCAGCGAAGCGAAAACCGGTTGCTGGTACCAGTCATTAAACACATCGTGCAACGGCTCACGGCGAAAACGTGCGGCCCAACGACCATCTGAAAGACGACGCTGAACGCGCTCATCTTCATGTTGTAAGCCAGGGTGCCCACCTTCAACAACCAGACCGCAGAGTCCCGGCATCCCCTGACAGGCCGCCATCATTGCGGCTCTGCCGCCAAGGGAATATCCCACCAGCCAGTAGTTAAGTATGTTGTAACTAAGCAGCGTGTTACGCAGCAAATCGCTGACGTCATCAAATCCGTTCACGCTGATATCAGCAGAACCGCCGTGGCCAGGCAGGTCGATATACAACCGCGAATAGTCGGGGAATGCTTCACCGACCGCCTGCCATTCCCGGCGATCGCCGGAAAATCCGTGCAGGAAAACCAGCCAGGGGAAATCCACCTGACCCGTGTTCGCCTGCGCGTGCAGGATCATAGATGACTGACCTGCGCCAGCAGTTGCTGCAGGGTTTGCGCCCCGTCAGTTTCATTCACTACCAGCTCAATCACCGTTGCCGCCGGAGTACGCCAGGCGTTCGTCAGCGCGCTCTCCAGTTGCGCCCAGTTCTCCGGGCGGTGATATTTGAGGTCAAACATAGCCGCGGCATGCTCAAAATGGACGTTCTGCGGCATCAGATAGAACCGTTCGCGCTCGCTTGCTGGCGTCGGCAGCAGGGAGAAAATCTGTCCGCCGTTATTATTCACCACAATCAGGACAAACGGTGCGGAAACCTGGCGCAAAAGCGCCAGCGCATTCAGGTCATACAGCGCGGATAAATCGCCAACAATAGCCAGCGTTGATTTCGCACTGGCACGCTGTACGCCTGCCGCCGTTGATAGCAGACCGTCAATGCCGCTCGCACCGCGATTGCTGTAAACCGGGAAACCTGCCGGAAGCTGAGACAGTGCATCAATCAACCGTACAACCAGGCTGTTCCCCACAAACAGCTGCCCCTGCTCCGGTAAGTACTCACGGATACGGTGGGCTAATTGCGCTTCACCAAACGTGTCACGGCGGGCTTCTACCGCCTGCCATGCTTGTTGCGCCAGCCGCGGGATCTCCACACACCAGGGCTGGCGTTTCTCTGCCGGATGCAGCTCCAGCCAGTCGCCCACTTTTGCCACCAGCCGGCGTCCACGATGATGAGCCGGATCCAGACGTCCTTCGATATTGTCGACAATCCAGAATTCCTGTGGGTCGCAATTGGCCTGCCATTGCAGCAGTCGTTTACCGGTCAGACTACTGCCGAGCTGCACCACAATCTGCGCCTGCTCTAATTCAGCGACCGCTTTCGCGTTCCCCAGCCACAGATCGGCGCAGGGCAACGGCTGTCCGGTTTGCGACAGCACATCACCAATGAGTGGCCAGCCTAACGTCTGCGCCCAGAGCGCAACTTTCTTGCCCTCTTCGGCGCTCATGCGCCCGGCAAGTACCACCCCACGTTTTTGCCGCCAGAAGAACCAGTCGCGCTGTTTGTCGCTTTCCAGCCGACGCGCTTCACGCAACCAGGGTTTGTCATCCTGCCACCAGTCGCCCAGGCGCTGCTGCCACTCAATGCCCGTGTCGTCCATCTCGCCATACAGCGGCTCCGCAAACGGGCAGTTAATATGTACCGCACCGCTGTGCAGTGAGGCCAGGGCGTTATCGAGGGTAGACACCAGCCAGCTTGCCGGAATGTCCTGCGTCGGACGCGGTAAAGAGAGCGTTTGCGACGGATGTGACGCAAACATGCCGGCCTGACGAATCGCCTGGTTAGCGCCACAGTCAATAAGCTCAGGCGGTCTGTCAGCAGTGAGTAAAATCAGTTTTTCACCGGTCAGCCCTGCTTCAATCAGCGCCGGATACAAATTCGCTACCGCCGTACCAGAGGTGACAATAACGGCAACAGGTTGCCTGCTGACTTTCGCCAGGCCTAAGGCGAGATGTCCCAGTCCGCGCTCGTCAAAATGGGTATGATGAATGAAAGCGGGATTTTCCGCTGCCGCTAAAGTCAACGGCGTCGAACGAGAGCCAGGGGCAATGCAAACATGCCTGACGCCGTGGCGAGTGAGTGCTTCCAGAATGACCGCCGCCCAGCGTCGGTTAAATGCGCTTACTGACATGAGATTGTCCGGTATCAATATTGCGACACAGTATAAAGAATCGAATAAATGGATTTTTGATATGAGTCGGGAATATACACGAAATCATTATCCTTCCATCTGTAATAAAGTACGTAACCCTGCCGCTTTATTATCTATTTCTTGCCATTCTTGCTCAGGATCTGAACCGCGCACGATCCCCGCCCCGGCATACAGGCGTACGACGTTTGCGCTAATTTTCGCTGAACGTAATGACACGCAAAACTCGCTCTGACGCAATGAAAGATAACCCGCGGAACCGGCATACCACTCGCGTTCAAAGGGTTCATTATGTTGGATAAATTCACGCGCCAGCTCGCGCGGAATACCCGCTACGGCTGCAGTAGGCTGTAGTTGTACCAGGCAAAGCGTATCGTCCGCCTGATTGAGCGCAGTCCAGATACAGCGGCGCAGATGCTGTACTTTGCGCAGTCTGAGTACCTGCGGCGGCAGGACATCGAGGGTTTGCGTACAGTTTTGCAGCCGTTGGCAAATATCTTCCACCACCAACATGTTCTCACGCTGATTTTTATCGTCCTTCATCAGCCATTCACCAAGTTGCCAGGCGCGATGATCGTCAGGGTGATTGGCGACTGTTCCGGCCAGCGCCTCAGTGCGCAGTGCCGTGTCTCGCCGTCTATACAGACGTTCAGGGGAAGAACCAAGAAAAGCAGATTCGGCGGAAAACGCCATATAGAAGTGGTAACAGTTGAGATTTAAACGACGACTGGAGGCCATAACCGCCGCGGCATTAACTGGCTGAGAAAACTGTAAATCGGTCGCACGCGCCAGCACCACTTTGTCGAGTTCTTCCTCAGCAATGGTCTGCGTGGCAAGCTCAATAAGGTGAACCCAACCGTCTTTATCCGGCCAGTGCTGTTCTCCCGTCAAAAACAAACGCAATGCGGGAAGCGGTTTTACCTGCGCAAGTGTTGAAATAAATGCAGCGGCCTGCGCGGCATCTTCACGCAACGACACGTCGCTATACAGATGTAGTCGTAAGGTCGCAACCCCGGCACAGCGTCGCCATTCCAGGCGAGGCAGCAATAAATTACCGCGCTGCGGCTCAAACGCATTCAGGCCCCAGACACGCAGTTCGGGGTGATTATCATGTTGGCGTAAAAACCGTTGGGCGGATTCCAGTGAGGTGAATGTCGCAACGGCGCCCAGCACAGCCGCTTCTTCATCGCCGTTACGTTGCTGCCAGTAAAACTGAGGCCAGACGGGCTGGCTGGCCAGCCATCCTAAAGCGTCAAAAGCATCGTTCAGTGGGAAAGGTATGTCGTAAATACGAATGCCAGGTGCTGCCGGTATCTCTTGCGACAAAATGCGCATCAGATTTTCCAGCGCAGTAGTGATTGAATGCACGCGGACCTCTCCCTGTTAAAAACCTCTCATTATACGGGGTACTGAGCAGAAAAAGCAGTACCCCCGTATAGGGAGTGCGATGACAGCGCTATATTTATCGCCGTGCCAGCAATAATCCCATCACTAAACCAACTGTCGCCCCCACGCCGATCCCACGCCAGGGTTTTTCGTGTACATAGTCATCTGCCCGGCAAACTGCCTGCTTTGCTCGATAATAGTAACTGTCAGAGGCGTGACTAACGCGGTTTCTCACCTCTTCTAACGCCTGCTCAGCCCGCGCTTTCAACTCAAGGTATTTCTGGTCGGAAGGATCGCCGGAAGAACGTAGCACTTCTGCCAACGTTTCGCTCAACAATTCCAAATCGTCATCAATACGTGATTCGTAAGAATGAAAAGACATTATATTCTCCCTTTCTATTGACGTACCCGCTAACTATAGACGACAGGGGCTGTTTACGCTTGATGACCCTCACGCGCCATGCCGATGTGTGGAATACCATCTTCGTCATAGATCTCCGTGACTGGAACAAAACCAAATTTTGCATAAAACGATTGCAGATGCGCCTGGGCCCCCAGGTATAACGCCTTATGCGGCCAATGCTGCGTACAGGAGGCCAGCGTTTGCGTCATTAACTGCTGTCCCAATTTTTCGCCGCGTAGCGCTTCGCTGACAATCACCCGGCCAATCACTACCGGCTCCAGATCATCGTCACTTTTCAGAATCCTCGCATACGCCACCAGTTCATCATTATGCCATCCCAGAATGTGACGGTTCTCGCCGACTAAGTCGTCGCCATCCACGTCCTGATACGGACATTGCTGCTCAACAACAAATACCGCGCAGCGAAGCTGAAGAATGGCATACAGCTCCTGAACACTCAGCTTTGCATGATGGAGATCTTGCCAGTGGATCATTGTCTGCCCCTTTGTTGTGATAACCTGAACACCCTGCCTCATTAATGGCGAAAAGTGTAACGTAAAGATGGAATTACTATTTTTAGGTACGTCTGCGGGAGTTCCCACACGTTCTCGCAATGTAACGGCAATATTACTGAATCTGCAACACCCTACTCAGGCAGGTTTGTGGCTTTTTGATTGCGGCGAAGGGACGCAGCATCAAATGCTTAGCACCCCGTTCAACCCGGGCAAACTTGATCGTATTTTTATCAGTCATCTGCATGGCGATCACCTTTTTGGTTTGCCGGGGTTGCTGTGCAGCCGTTCAATGGCGGGAAACGTCCAGCCATTGACGCTTTATGGCCCGAAAGGGTTACGAGAATTTACCGAAACAGCCTTGCGACTAAGCGGCTCCTGGACCGATTACCCGCTGGATATTGTAGAAATCACCGCCGGTGAGATTGTGGATGACGGCCTGCGCAAAGTGACCGCGTTTCAACTGGAACATCCGCTGGAGTGCTACGGTTTTCGTGTTGAAGAACACGACAAACCCGGCGCGCTTGATGCCAACGCGCTCAAAGCGGCAGGCGTTAAACCAGGCCCTTGTTTTCAAGATCTCAAAGCGGGAAAAACTATCGTGCTGGAAGACGGGCGCACCATTAACGGGGCCGATTTTCTCGCCCCGGCGATTAAGGGAAAGTCCGTCGCCATTTTCGGTGATACCGGACCCTGTGCGAGCGCTATCGAACTGGCAAAAGGGGTGGACGTGATGGTACATGAAACCACGCTGGATTCGTCAATGGAGGAGAAAGCCAACAGCCGCGGGCATAGCTCCACCCGGCAGGCCGCACAACTGGCACGGGACGCTGGTGTGGGCAGACTCATCATGACCCACGTCAGCTCACGCTACGATGCAAAGGGCTGCCAGCGGTTACTTGAAGAGTGCAGAGCGCTGTTCCCGGCAACGGAACTGGCTCACGATTTCGCCATTTTCACCGTTTAACGCTTTATTTTTCCGCCTCAATGCCGATAACAGTGGAAAGGCTGGCTTTCACACTGAGGACAGGATGAACAATTTCCAGAAAGATATTGATGACAGGACCAATCTAACCTTGTCTAACCGCTTTGAGCTGCTGCTGTTTCGCCTCGGCAAATCGGTTGAAGAGCAAAAATCAGAGCTGTTTGGCATCAACGTTTTCAAACTCCGTGAAATCGTTCCGATGCCGACATTTACACGCCCTGCCGGCATGAAGGCTCCGCTGTTAGGCATGGTGAATATCCGGGACCAGGTGATTCCGGTGATCGACCTGCCTGCTGTCGCCGGATGTAAACCCGAAACCGGGCTTAATATCCTGTTGATCACAGAGTACGCCCGCAGCGTACAGGCGTTTGCGGTGGAGTCAGTAGAGAACATTATGCGCCTCGACTGGCAGCAGGTGCACACTGCAGAGAAAGCCGTCAATGGTCGATACATCACCAGTATTGCTTGTCTGGACGACGACAAAGAAACCAACAATTTGGCACTGGTGCTTGATGTCGAACAGATCCTGTATGACATTGTGCCGTCCAACCACGATTTACGTGCAACCGACCTGAAAACCAGCAAATTCAATATCACGCCGGGTGCGGTGGCCATTGTTGCGGAAGACTCCAAAGTTGCGAGGGCGATGCTGGAGAAAGGACTGAACGCGATGGAAATTCCGCATCTGATGCATGTCACCGGCAAAGATGCCTGGGACAAAATTCAGCAACTCTCCGAAGAGGCACAAGCGGAGGGTAAGCCTGTCAGCGAGAAAATCGCCCTGGTGCTTACCGATCTGGAAATGCCGGAGATGGACGGTTTCACACTGACCCGTAAGATTAAAACCGACGAGCGTCTGAAGAAGATCCCGGTTGTCATCCACTCTTCACTGTCCGGTAGCGCCAACGAAGATCACGTTCGCCGGGTTAAGGCCGATGGCTACGTGGCAAAATTCGAGGTCAACGAATTATCTTCTGTGATTCAGGAAGTGATGGAGCGCGCAGCAAAAGATGTTAGTGGTCCTTTGGTGAGCCGTCAGCTTTCCGCCTGATAGCCCTGACCCCATAAAAAAACCCGCCGAGGCGGGTTTTTTCGTTTCAGCGTATCGCTTACATCAGCGGCGTCGCCAGCTGCACGATGCTGATCAGCGGTTGTGGGTAGATACCCAGCACCAGCACCAGCAGTGCAGAGATCAGCACCACGATACCGCCCGCGCTGTACTGCCAGTTAGACGGTGCATCGCGGTTCAGTTGCTGCGGTGCGCTCAGATACAGGCTCACAGCAACGCGCAGGTAGTAGTACAAACCAATCGCGGAGCCGACCACCACAGCGGCAACCAGCCACCACAGGTTAGCCTGCACACCGACGGCCAGTACGTAGAATTTACCGATAAAACCCAGCGTCATCGGGATACCCGCCAGAGACAGCATCATCACCGTCATCACTGCCGCGAGGATCGGACGATGCCAGAACAGACCACGGTAGGAGAACAGAGAATCTGCATCCGGACCACGGTACGGGCTGGACATCAGGCTGACCACACCGAACGCGCCGAGGCTGCTGAACAGATAACCAGCCAGATACACGCCTACTGCTTCCATTGACATCTCGCCGCTCTGCAGAGCAATCAGCGCCACCAGCAGGTAGCCGAGGTGAGAGATAGAAGAGTAACCGAGCAGACGTTTAATGTTGGTCTGGCTCAGCGCCATCAGGTTACCGAAGATGATAGAAGCAAAGGCAATCACGCCCAGCACGATACGTACCGCTTCGCTGTCGCCAACCGGCGCATACAGGAACAGACGCATCACCACGCCGAAGATAGCGATTTTGCTCGCCGTCGCCAGGAAGGTGGAAACCGGGGCCGGAGCACCCTGGTATACGTCTGGCGTCCACAGGTGGAACGGAACCAGCGAGAGTTTAAAGCCGAGGCCCACGATCATCAGACCGAAGCCCGCCAGCAGCAGCGGCTCATGCAGCATGCCGTCACCGAGGCTCTTACCAAGTGCAACGAACGACAGGTTGCCGGACTGTGCGTACACCAGCGCCATACCAAACAGCAGGAAGGAAGACGCTGCGGCAGACAGGATGGTGTACTTGATACTGGCTTCCAGTGAACGCTTCTGACGGAAGGCATAACCGACCAGGCCAAACAGCGGCAAAGAGATCAGTTCGATACCGAGGAACAGCGCCGCCAGATGGTTAGCATTGGCGAGCAGAATTCCACCCAGCGCGGCAATCAGCACCAGCAGGTAGAACTCTTCCCGGTTGTCGTCGTAGCCTTCCAGCCATGGGTAAGCAAAGGTACAGGTAGCAAGACTCGCCAGCAGTACCAGCCCGGTGTAGAGCATGGCGAAACCGTCGACCCGCATCAGCGGGGTGACGTCCATGGCGCCCGCCTGGCCAACAAACCAGAGCGAAACCAGCGCGGCGTTAAGCCCAATGACCGACAGAGTGGCATTGAGGAAGTGATTGCGTCGCCACGCAATGGAGAGCATCACAACCACCACCGTCAAGCCGACGATCAGCAGCGGTAGCAGCGCAATCAGGTGTTGTGGAGTTATTGTCATGGCGATTTACGGCCTTGTAGTAGTAACGGAATTAACAAACCACTGCTGGATGTTGCTCATCGCAGAATGCGAGGTATCCAGAATCGGCTGCGGATAGAAGCCAAGCAGTACCAGAAGCACGACCAGCAACAGGATGATAAACAGCTCACGCAGCGACATCCCTGGCAGTTCAACACTGGCAATCTGGCTCTTCGCTTTACCGAAGTAAGCGCGATGCAGCATCGCCAGCGAGTATACAGAAGCAAACACCAGACCAAAGGTTGAGATCACCGTAATGACCGGAACCACCTGGTAGCTGCCGAACAGAATCATGAATTCGCCAACAAAGTTACCTGTACCCGGCATACCCAGCGTACAAACGGCGAAGAACATGGACAGTGCAGGCAACCATTTCATTTTGCCCCACAGGCCGCCCATCATACGCATATCACGCGTGTGCAGACGTTCGTACAACTGTCCACACAGAATGAACAGACCGGCTGCGGACAGACCGTGAGCGATCATCTGGATAACCGCACCCTGGTACGCCAGCTGGCTGCCGGTGTAGATAGCAATCAGTACGAAGCCCATGTGCGATACGGAGGTGTAGGCAATCAGACGTTTGATATCGTACTGATTAAAGGCCATCCACGCGCCGTAGAAGATACCGATAACACCCAGCCACATCGCGATAGGTGCGAACTCCGCCGACGCGTTAGGGAACAGTGGCAGAGAAAAGCGCAGCAGGCCGTAAGCCGCGGTTTTCAGCAAAATCCCCGCCAGGTCAACGGAACCTGCGGTCGGTGCCTGGGAGTGTGCATCTGGCAACCAGCCATGCAGCGGAACCACCGGCATTTTCACCGCAAACGCGATGAAGAAGCCCAGCATCAGCAGATATTCCACACCGTGGGACATCGGGGTATTCAGCAGCTCTTCATAGTTGAAGGTCCACACACCGGTCGCTTTATAGTGCACAAACACCAGCGCCAGGATGGCAATCAACATCACCAGACCACTCGCCTGGGTATAAATGAAGAACTTGGTCGCCGCCGTGATACGCGTTTTACCGTCAGAGGCTTTATGCCCCCACAACGCGATCAGGAAGTACATCGGCACCAGCATCATTTCCCAGAAGAAGAAGAACAGGAACATGTCGATGGCAAGGAACACGCCGATAACGCCGCCCAGAATCCACATCAGGTTCAGGTGGAAGAAGCCCTGGTATTTTTCGATTTCATTCCAGGAGCACAGTACCGCCAGAACACCGAGCAGACCGGTCAGCACTACCATCAGCAGCGATAAACCGTCGATTGCTAAGTGAATAGAGATGCCGAAACGCGGGATCCACGGCAGGATAAACTCAGACTGCCACTGCGGAATGCCAGCGGATTGCGTCAGTGAATAGCCACCCTGCAACCACAGTTGCAGGCCAAGCGCCAGCGTCAGCCCCATGGTAATCAGCGCTATCCAGCGCGGCACCTTCACGCCAAAGCGTTCGGTCTGCCAGCACAGGAAGCCACCGATAAAGGGGATTAATATCAACCAGGGTAATAACATAGCTAAGTATGTCCCTTATATTTACTCCTGCTCAGGCTGTCTCACGCGTCAGCCCAAATCCCGGCAGTGCTCGCAATCCTCACGTACTTCAGTACGCTCCGGTTGCTCTGCGCTGGCGGTATTCGGTCTGACTTCGCCGATGACGCCTGTACTTCAGGAACAGATTTTCAACGAATTCTAAAAATTATTTTTGGGTTTGTAGGCCGGATAAGCGAAGCGCCATCCGGCAATCGTTCATCCAGCCAACAAACTCAACGCAGTACCATCAACAGTGCCAGTACAACGACAGCGCCAATGCTCATTGATGCCACATACCAGCGCAGATAGCCGTTCTCGCTTAACAGCAGGCCTTTACCTGCAAAGCGGGAAAGGATAGCCGGGATGTTCATCATTGCGTTCAGCGGATCGCGTTTCAGCAGCCAGGCGATGCCGAGGAACGGCTTAACGAACACTTTGTCGTACAGCCAGTCAAAGCCCCAGGCGTTATACCACCAAGTCCCCAGCAGACGGCCTGGCGCACTGTTGGCAATCGACGTCACCAGCGTACGTTTACCCAGCCACAGCCATGCCGCGATCAGGATGCCCGCAATCGCTACGATACCGGAGGTAATTTCCAGCGTCATGACGCGACCATGCTCAAGCTCGGTCGTTGTAGGCAGAACACCCTGCAGCGGCGGCACAATCAGCGCACCAACGAAGGTGGACAGGATCATCAGCACAATCAGCGGCAGATGATGGGTAATCCCCTTCCCTGCGTGAGCGTGAATTTGTTCTTTACCGTGGAACACGATGAAAATCATACGGAAGGTGTACAGAGAGGTCATGAACGCACCGACCAGACCTGCAACCATCAGATTGATATGACCGTTCGCCATCGCACCGGCCAGAATCTCATCCTTACTGAAGAAGCCTGCGGTAATCAGCGGCAGAGCCGACAGCGCCGCGCCACCAATCAGGAAGCAAAGATACACCAGCGGAATAGACTTACGCAGGCCGCCCATCTTGAAGATATTCTGTTCGTGGTGGCAAGCCAGGATAACCGAGCCGGATGCCAGGAACAGCAACGCTTTAAAGAAGGCATGCGTCATCAGGTGGAAAATCGCCGCATCCCATGCCTGTACGCCAAGCGCCAGGAACATGTAGCCAATCTGGCTCATAGTGGAGTAAGCGAGCACACGTTTGATGTCGGTTTGGACCAGCGCGGCAAACCCTGCCAGCACCAGCGTGATAGCACCAATAATCCCTACCAGATGCAGAATTTCCGGGGTCATCAGGAACAGACCATGGGTACGTGCAATCAGGTAGACACCGGCGGTAACCATCGTCGCGGCGTGGATAAGCGCGGAAACAGGCGTCGGGCCCGCCATCGCGTCTGCAAGCCAGGTCTGCAACGGCAGCTGCGCAGATTTACCCACCGCACCGCCCAGCAGCATCAGGGTTGCCCACATCAGCATGTTGTTACCGTCTGCAAAGTGCGCAGGCGCCAGTTCCACCATTTCGCGGAAATTCAGCGTACCCAGCTCGTTGTAGAGGATAAACAGTGCGAAGGCGAGGAATACGTCACCGACACGGGTTACCACGAAGGCTTTCATTGCCGCTGCGCCATTCTTCGGATCAGTATAATAGAAACCGATCAGCAGATAGGAGCACAGCCCTACGCCTTCCCAGCCGAGATACATCAGCAGCAGGTTATCCGCCAGTACCAGAACCACCATGCTGGCGATAAACAGGTTGGTGTAGGCGAAGAAACGAGAGTAGCCCTCTTCCCCGCGCATGTACCAGGAGGCGAACATGTGGATCAGGAAACCAACGCCGGTTACCACCGAGAGCATAGTCAGCGACAGGCCGTCCAACACCAGGTTAAAACCGATGTTGAAGTCGCCGACCGACATCCACGTCCACAGCGGCTGGCTGTAGGCTTGTTGACCATTGGCAAAGAAGTCAACGCCAACAAACGCCGTCACCAGCGCAGCCAGGCCAATAGAGCCAACGCCCACGGTAGCGGACAGATTTTCTGACCAACGACCGCGAGAGAACGCCAGTAATACAAAGCCAATAAATGGCAGAATAATGGTTAAAGCAAGCATGTTCATCCACGCATCTCACTTACTGAATCGATGTTCAGGTTCTGGCGACGGCGATGAAGTTGCAGCAACAGTGCAAGTCCAATGCTCGCTTCAGCAGCCGCGAGGCTGATGGCAAGAATGTACATCACCTGACCATCGGTCTGGCCCCAGTAGCTCCCGGCGACCACGAAGGCCAGCGCGGAGGCATTAATCATGATTTCCAGCCCAATCAGCATAAACAGCAGATTGCGGCGGATAACCAGACCAGTTAAACCCAGTACGAATAAGACAGCCGCGAGGATCAGTCCATGTTGTAAGGGGATCATGCGTGCTCCTCCGTTTTTCTTTTCGCGCGGTCATCAGTGCGATTGCTCAGCACTTCACCGGAACGCTCTTCGCGACCGACGTGGAAGGCCACAACCAGACCCGCCAACAACAGCATCGAAGCCAGTTCAACCGCCAGAACATAAGGTCCAAACAGGGAAATGCCGACTGCTTTCGCGCTGATTGGCGTACCGTCAATGCCCTGATCGTTAACACCCAGGATGGCATACACAATCACCACCAGCATGATGGCCGACAAAATCGCCGGGCCAATCCACACCTGCGGCTTCAGCCACTGACGTTCCTGTTCGATTTCAGAACCACCGAGGTTGAGCATCATCACCACGAACACGAACAGCACCATGATGGCACCCGCGTAGACGATAATTTCCAGCGCACCCGCGAAGTAAGCGCCTAACGAGAAGAACACCCCAGAAATCGCCAGCAGCGAAATAATCAGGTACAGCAGTGCGTGTACCGGATTGGTGTGGGTGATCACCCGCAAGGTTGCGAGAATGGCTATCAGGCCACAGATATAAAAAGCGAACTCCATTGCCCCTCTCCTTACGGTAACAGGCTCTTGACGTCGATAGGCTTAGCTTCGTTCTCTGCTTCGCCTTTATCTTTGCCGTCGATTGCCATACCTGCCATCCGGTAGAAGTTATATTCCGGGTATTTGCCCGGACCGGAGATCAGCAGATCCTCTTTCTCGTAAACCAGGTCCTGGCGCTTGTATTCACCCAGCTCGAAATCTGGAGTCAGCTGAATAGCCGTTGTCGGACAGGCTTCTTCGCACAGACCACAGAAAATGCAGCGTGAGAAGTTAATGCGGAAAAACTCCGGATACCAGCGGCCATCTTTGGTCTCTGCTTTTTGCAAAGAGATACAGCCAACCGGACACGCTACCGCACACAGGTTACAGGCAACGCAGCGCTCTTCACCGTCTGGATCACGGGTCAGTACGATACGACCACGAAAACGGGGCGGTAGATAGACCGGCTCTTCCGGGTACATCTGCGTTTCGCGTTTTGCGAACGCATGCAGGCCGATCATCCAGATACTACGTACCTGGGTGCCGAAGCCTACTAACAATTCTTTTAAGGTCATGGTCTTTGTGTCCCTTATTGCGCCTGCCACAGAATGACAGCCGCCGTTACCAGCAAGTTGACGAGCGTCAGCGGCAGACAGACTTTCCAGCCGAAGGACATTACCTGGTCATAACGAGGACGCGGTAACGACGCACGAATCAAAATGAACATCATCATGAAGAACGCGGTTTTCAGCGCGAACCAGACGAATGGCGGTAAGAACGGGCCATGCCAGCCACCGAAGAACAGGGTAACCATCAGTGCAGAAATGGTAACGATACCGATGTACTCACCCACGAAGAACAGACCGAATTTCATACCGGAATATTCAATGTGGTAACCGTCGGCCAGTTCCTGCTCGGCTTCTGGCTGGTCAAACGGGTGACGGTGGCACACCGCTACGCCCGCGATGGCAAAGGTAACAAAACCAAAGAACTGCGGAATAACGTTCCAGATATCGGCCTGGTTATTGACGATGTCGGTCATGTTAAATGAACCGGCCTGCGCCACCACACCCATCAGGGACAATCCGAGGAACACTTCGTAGCTCAGCGTCTGCGCAGACGCACGCATCGCACCGAGCAGCGAGTATTTGTTGTTGCTCGACCAACCGGCGAACAGCACCGCGTAGACCGCGAGGCCTGCCATCATCAGGAAGAACAAGATCCCGATGTTCAGGTCAGCAACCACCCAGTTCGGACTCACTGGCACAATAGCAAAGGCCAGCAGCAGCGAGGTGAAGGCGATCATCGGTGCCAGAGTAAAGATGACGCGATCCGAGAATTTCGGGATCCAGTCTTCTTTAAAGAACATCTTGATCATATCCGCAACCAGCTGGAGTGAACCACCCCAGCCCACACGGTTCGGTCCGTAACGGTTCTGGAACAGACCCAGCAGACGACGTTCACCAAAGCTCATGAATGCCCCGCAGGTGACCACCACCAGCAGGATCACCACCGCTTTGAGAATGCTCAGCAGGATCTCAATCAGATCGGGTGTAATCCAACTCATTGTTGTGCCTCCTGCAGATCCTCAAGACGCGCACCTGCCAGAACCGGCGCGATGCCAGGCATGCCCATCGGCAAACCAACCTGCCCTGCCGTTAAGCCTTCAGCGATTTCAACCGGCAGCGTGACCGTGTTGCCATCGTAGCTGAAAGAAACGCGCGTGCCGGCATTGACACCCAACTTCGCGGCATCTGCCGGGTTGAGTTTGATGTACGGCTGCGGCATGCGGGTCTGGAAGACCGGTGCACGCTGGGACATTTCATCACTACCAAACAGATGGTAGTACGGTGCGATACGCCACTGACCATCCTGAGCCTTGAAGCTGTCCGGAATGGTGGTGAAGTAATCCAGGCCACCTTCAGATGCTTCAATCAGACGCACGCCCGGATCGCCATGACGCAGTTTACCGCCCACTTCATCCTGGAACTTGTTCCACGCTTGCGGGGAGTTCCAGCCTGGTGCCCAGGCAAACGGAATTTGTGAACGCGGTGCAGACGGCTGGTTGTTCCCTTCCATCGAGAAGGCGAACATGGTGTCTTTATCCTGCGGCTGGCGCGGTTCGTGCACGCTGATGTTAGCGCGCATTGCCGTACGACCGCTGTAACGGTGTGGCTCACGCGCCAGTTTCTGCCCACGAATACGGAAGCTGGCATCCGGTGCGGCATCTTTAATACCCGCCAGCTGCGGCAGCTTCTCAACGACCGCATCGATAACGTGGTCGAGCTGCGTCCAGTCCACTTCACGGCTCTGTACGGTGCTGTGCAGCGAATGCAGCCAGCGCCAGCTTTCCAGCATGATGGTGTTGCTGTCGTAATAGGACGGGTCATAGACCTGGAAGAAACGCTGTGCACGGCCTTCGTTGTTGATAACCGTACCGTCGCTTTCGGCAAAGCTAGCGGCGGAAAGCACCAGATGGGCATTTTCCATGATTGCTGTACGCTGATGGTCAACGACCAATACCAGCGGCGCTTTAGCCAGCGCAGCATTTACGCGAGTCGCTGAAGCATGGCGATGCAAATCGTTTTCCAGCACCACAACGGCGTCAGCACGACCTGTTTCCAGTTCAGTCAGCGCATCGTCAAGGGAACCACCGCCAATCATGCCCAGGCCCATGCTGTTAACAGAGCGGGCAATCATGGTGATGCCAACATCTGCGCCACGGCCTTTTAGCGCCTTCGCCACGTTAGCAGCAGCCTGAATCACTTCGGCGCTACCGGCGTTGGTGCCGGAAATAATCAGCGGTTTCTTCGCCCCGGCCAGTGCCTGAACGATAACATCAATTTTGTTCTGCAGGTCACGGTCGATGCCGTCAACCGCCGGTGCGTTGTTATCCAGCGCATGGGCGATAGCGAAACCTAAACGCGCCTGATCTTCAACCGGTGCACGGTAGGTCCATGCCGCGATATCATCCAGACGCGTGTTATCGACGTTGGTCACGAACAGCGGGTGTTTGGCACGCTGGCCAATGTTAAGGATTGCGGCGATCTGCCAGTCGGCCACTTTCTGTGCCGCTGCCATTTCACGCGCTTTCCCCTTCACCGCCTGACGCACAGCCAGCGCAACACGCGCCCCGGTCTGGGTCACATCTTCACCCAGCACCAGGACCGCGTCGTAAGATTCGATTTCGCGCAGAGCCGGGGTATGAATACCGCCGTCACGCAGCACGCTCAGCGCCAGTTGCAGACGTTCCTGCTCACCCTGGGCGATACCGGTATAGAAGTTATCCGCACCCACCAGTTCACGCAGCGCGAAGTTGCTTTCAACGCTGGCACGCGGGGAGCCGATGCCGATCACTTTCTTCGACTGACGCAGAATATCTGCCGCCCCCTGCATCGCCTGCTCAGCGTTCAGGGTGATCAGGTCATCACCACGACGCTGGACCGGCTGACGCGGACGGTCTTTCAGGTTCACGTAGCCATAGCCAAAACGACCACGGTCGCAGAGGAAGTAGTGGTTAACGGTACCGTTGTAGCGGTTTTCGATACGACGCAGTTCGCCGTAGCGCTCGCCCGGGCTGGTGTTACAGCCAATGGAACACTGCTGGCAGATGCTCGGCGCAAACTGCATATCCCATTTACGGTTATAACGCTCGGAGTGCGTTTTATCAGTGAACACACCGGTCGGGCAGATTTCTACCAGGTTACCGGAGAATTCGCTCTCAAGCGTACCGTCTTCCGGACGACCAAAATAGACGTTGTCATGTGCGCCATACACGCCCAGATCCGCGCCGTCCGCATAATCTTTGTAGTAACGCACGCAGCGATAGCAGGCGATGCAGCGGTTCATTTCGTGAGAGATGAATGGCCCCAGATCCTGATTGCGGTGAGTACGCTTAGTAAAGCGGTAGCGACGGAAGCTATGACCGGTCATAACGGTCATATCCTGAAGGTGGCAGTTACCCCCCTCTTCACAGACCGGACAGTCGTGTGGGTGGTTAGTCATCAACCATTCCACCACGCTTTCACGGAATTGCTTCGCTTCTTCGTCGTCGATAGAAATAAAAGTGCCTTCGGTAGCCGGTGTCATACATGACATCACCAGGCGACCACGCGTATCTTCCGCGTTTTGATATTGCTTCACCGCACACTGGCGGCAAGCACCGACGCTCCCAAGCGCCGGGTGCCAGCAAAAGTATGGAATATCAAGGCCGAGAGACAGACAAGCTTCCAGCAGATTGTCCGCTCCGTTGACCTCATATTCTTTGCCGTCTACATGAATCGTAGCCATAGTCAGCATGCTTCCAGTTATCTTAGTCAGGGACTAAGCGTTAATCGAATTACTTATCGCGATGCAGGAGTAAACCCGCAATTACCAGCGCTCTTTCAGCAGGTTCGGCTGAATACCACTAATTACGTGGGTATTGCTGAAAGTCTGCTTAATGCCAGCTTCGAATTCTTCGCGGAAATATTTAATGGCGCTCTGCAGCGGTTCAACCGCGCCCGGTGCGTGTGCACAGAAGGTTTTACCCGGACCGAGGAAACGACACAGTTGCTCAAGTGTCTCGATATCCCCTGGCTGGCCTTCACCACGCTCCAGCGCACGCAGAATTTTCACACTCCACGGCAGACCGTCACGGCACGGCGTACACCAGCCGCAGGACTCGCGGGCAAAGAACTCTTCGAGGTTGCGCACCAGCGGTACCATGCCAATCTCGTGGTCAACCGCCATCGCCAGTGCTGTACCCAGACGGCTACCTGCTTTACCGATGCTTTCGAATTCCATCGGCAAGTCGAGATGTGCCTCAGTGAGGAAGTCGGTTCCCGCACCACCTGGCTGCCAGGCTTTGAACTTCAAGCCATCACGCATGCCGCCCGCGTAATCTTCGAGGATTTCACGCGCAGTCGTGCCAAATGGCAGCTCCCACAGGCCCGGATTCTTCACGCGACCAGAGAAGCCCATCAGTTTGGTGCCCGCGTCTTTGCTCTTCGAAATGTTCTGGTACCACTCCACGCCATTTGCGAGGATAGCCGGTACGTTACACAGGGTTTCGACGTTGTTCACGCAGGTCGGTTTACCCCATGCACCAGAGCTTGCCGGGAACGGCGGCTTGGAGCGCGGGTTCGCGCGGCGACCTTCGAGGGAGTTAATCAGTGCGGTTTCTTCACCGCAGATGTAACGCCCTGCCCCGGTGTGCACGAACAGTTCGAAATCGAAACCGGTGCCCATGATGTTTTTACCAAGCAGACCGGCTTCGGTCGCTTCGGCAATCGCGCGGCGCAGATGCACAGCCGCTTCGATATACTCACCGCGCAGGAAGATGTAACCACGGTACGCTTTCAGCGCAAACGCGGAGATCAACATACCTTCTACCAGCAGGTGCGGCAGCTGTTCCATCAGCAGGCGGTCTTTATAGGTGCCCGGCTCCATTTCATCGGCGTTACACAGCAGGTAACGGATGTTCATGGATTCGTCTTTCGGCATCAGGCTCCACTTCAGACCGGTGGAAAAACCTGCGCCGCCGCGCCCTTTCAGGCCAGCGTCTTTTACCTGATTGACGATTTCATCCGGTGACAGCCCGGTCAGGGCCTTACGCGCACCTTCATAACCGTTCTTGCTACGGTATTCGTCCAACCAGACTGGCTGTTTATCATCGCGCAGACGCCAGGTCAGCGGATGTGTTTCGGGAGTACGGATAATGTCTTTCATTTATACCGCTCCAACAGTTCGGGAATGCCTTCCGGGGTTAAGTGAGCATGGGTATCGTCATCGATCATCATGTTCGGCCCCTTGTCGCAGTTCCCCAGGCAACAGGTCGGCAGCAGCGTAAAGCGACCATCAAAGGTCGTCTGCCCCGGCTTGATGTTGAGTTTTTTCTCCAGCGCAGCCTGGATCCCCTGGTAGCCATTAATATGGCACACGACGCTGTCACAATAGCGGATCACGTGGCGACCGACCGGCTGGCGGAAGATCTGGCTGTAGAATGTCGCAACACCTTCGACGTCGCTTGCCGGGATACCCAGCACGTCAGCGATCGCGTAGATCGCCCCATCCGGCACCCAACCACGCTGTTTCTGAACGATTTTCAGCGCTTCAATGGACGCCGCACGCGGGTCTTCGTAGTGGTGCTTCTCGTGCTCAATCGCTTCACGCTCAGCCGCACTCAGCTCAAAAGCCTCGGTTTGTGATTGTTGATTCTCGTGCATAATTAGCGGTCCACATCTGACATTACAAAATCGATACTACCCAGATGGACGATAAGGTCGGACACCAGGCTGCCACGTACTGCTACCGGGATCTGCTGCAAGTGCGCATAACTCGGGGTACGGATACGAGTACGGTAACTCATGGTGCTGCCATCGCTGGTCAGGTAGTAACTGTTGATACCCTTGGTCGCTTCCACCATCTGGAAGGACTCGTTCGCCGGCATAACCGGGCCCCACGAAACCTGCAGGAAGTGGGTGATCAGGGTTTCGATATGTTGCAGCGTGCGCTCTTTCGGCGGCGGCGTGGTCAGCGGGTGATCCGCTTTGAACGGGCCTTCCGGCATATTATTGAGGCACTGCTCAAGGATGCGCAGACTCTGGCGCAGCTCTTCAACTTTCAGCATGACGCGGGTATAGCAGTCGGACACACCACCACCAACCGGAACTTCAAAGTCAAAGTTCTCATAACCAGAGTACGGACGTGATTTACGCACGTCAAAATCAATACCCGTCGCACGCAGCGCAGCACCGGTACAGCCCCAGTCCAGCGCTTCTTTTTTGCCGTATGCGGCAACGCCCTGAGAACGACCTTTCAGGATGGTGTTACGCAGTGCTGCTTTCTCGTAGGAATCCAGACGCTTCGGCATCCAGTCAAGGAAGTCACGCAGCAGTTTGTCCCAACCGCGCGGCAGATCGTGTGCGACACCACCGATACGGAACCAGGCCGGGTGCATACGGAAACCAGTGATCGCTTCGACAACGTCATAGATTTTCTGACGGTCGGTAAAGGCGAAGAATACCGGAGTCATTGCGCCGACGTCCTGAATGAACGTGGAGATGTACAGCAGGTGGCTGTTGATGCGGAACAGTTCGGAGAGCATGACGCGAATCACGTTCACGCGATCCGGTACGGTAATGCCCGCCAGCTTTTCGACTGCCAGCACGTACGGCATTTCGTTTACGCAGCCGCCGAGGTATTCAATACGGTCAGTGTACGGAATATAGCTGTGCCAGGACTGACGCTCACCCATCTTTTCAGCACCACGGTGGTGGTAGCCGATGTCAGGTACACAGTCGACGATTTCTTCGCCATCAAGCTGCAGGACAATACGGAACGCACCGTGAGAAGACGGGTGGTTAGGACCGAGGTTGAGGAACATGAAGTCCTCATTTTCGGTGCTACGCTTCATGCCCCAATCTTCTGGCTTGAAGGTCAGTGATTCCATTTCCAGATCCTGTTTGGCTTTGGTCAGCTCAAACGGATCGAATTCAGTCGCACGCGCTGGATAGTCTTTACGCAGCGGATGGCCTTCCCAGGTATGCGGCATCAGTAGACGCGTCAGGTGTGGGTGGCCTTCGATATCGATGCCAAACATTTCCCAGGTTTCACGCTCATACCAGTTGGCGTTCGGGAACAGTTTGGTGAAGGTCGGTACGCGCAGGTCGTTTTCAGACAATGCCACCTTGAGCATGATATCGCGATTGCGTTCAATGGAGATCAGGTGGTAGAAAACGGAAAAATCCGCGGCAGGTAATCCTTCGCGGTGCGTACGCAGACGTTCATCCATGCCGTGTAAGTCAAACAGCATGACGTAAGGTTTCGGCAGTCTCTTTAAGAAATCGCCAACTTCGAGTAACTGTTCACGCTTGACCCAGACAACGGGTACCCCGGTGCGAGTCGCCTGAACGGTAAAGGCATCCGGCCCAAAACGGTTGCGCAGTTCGCCAATGACCGGGTCATCGAGGTGATCCCGTGTTTGCCATGCAGCGTCTTGCGCGGTTAAGTCGGTCATATTGTTCACCATTGCAAATGGTTCGTGGTAGTCGGCAGTGCTTCGCGCTGTTTATCCACTTCATCCTTCAAGCTGTCTCGGTGTTGGCTGCCTTCCCTCACCCCAGTCACTTACTGATGTAAGCTCCAGGGGATTCGCTCAGTTGCCGCCTTGATACACCTTGAATGATTTTGTGTATGTCTAATAGTTCACGAAGCGCAATGTTGCTGCCGACAGGCGCAAATTAAATCTCGTCTGGTGTACGAAGATTCGTTACAGCAATACGTTCGCCGCGTTTACGCTCGCGTTCTGACTGCATATTGGCGCGATAAACGCCCTGATCGCCAACCACCCAGGAGAGCGGACGGCGTTCTTTGCCAATGGAGTCTTGCAGCAGCATCAGTGCCTGCATGTACGCTTCTGGACGCGGCGGACATCCCGGGATGTACACATCTACCGGAATAAATTTATCAACGCCCTGCACTACCGAGTAGATATCGTACATACCGCCGGAGTTGGCGCATGCGCCCATGGAAATAACCCATTTAGGTTCCAGCATCTGATCGTAGAGGCGCTGAATAACCGGGGCCATTTTGGTAAAGCAGGTTCCGGCTACGACCATCAGGTCAGCCTGACGCGGTGATGCACGCAGAACTTCCGCACCAAAACGGGCCACGTCATGCACGGCGGTAAACGAAGTCACCATCTCTACGTAGCAGCAGGAAAGGCCAAAGTTGTATGGCCAAATTGAGTTTTTACGGCCCCAGTTAACCATGTCATGCAGCTTGCCCATGAACACGTTTTTGTTAACTTCTTGCTCCAGGGGGTCGGTTACGATCTCCTGTTTTTGCAGGGGGTAACGGTCGTTCTCACCGTTAGGATCTATGCGGGTGAGCGTATAATCCATCTTAATGCCTCGCGGTTAGCGTTGACGATTAGCGATACTGTTCGTTTCCGGGTTCATACGCTCGCGGCGTGAACGCGCGGGCGTCCAGTCCAGCGCGCCAATACGCACCAGATAAACCAGACCTGCCAGTAACACAAAAATAAAAATTGCAGCTTCCACAAAGCCAATCCAACCGCTTTCACGGATAGAAGTTGACCATGCGAACAGATACAGCGCTTCAACGTCGAAGATAACGAAGAACATGGCTACCAGATAAAACTTGGCAGACAGGCGCAAGCGGGCGGTGCCGACCGAGTCGATACCTGATTCAAACGGCACGTTTTTAGATCTCGCGCGTGCGCGACCACCTAAAAACCAACCGCCGACGAGCATCAGGCAGCACAGGCCAATGGCGACAATAAGAAAGATAGCGAATGCCCAGTGATGAGCGATGACTTCAGTGGATGTTGACATACTCATTGCTTACTCATCAAAAGTAGCGCCAAATTCTCTGCTCTTTTCGGCAGATGAACGCCACATCGATTCATGGGGAGGAATAAAAAAAACCTTACAATCACTGTAGAAAATCATTTATACAGCCAATTGATGGGGTTTTTTACTCCTTTCTATAACCTTTTGTCAACTTTAACAAAAGTTTCCTCACATTATTTTACACTACTCCAACTTCATTAACATAAAGTGCTCTTTAGACTAATTTCGATCGCATCATCAGTCATTTTTAATGTTGTTGAATCGTGTCCGTTGTGAAGTAAAAAAGATAATACACGTCTATTTTGACAGGAATTCGCACAGATGCCTCCCCCTAAATGGGAGTATTTTCTTGATCTGTGACACGCTTTTGTTAATTCACCATAAAAAACAGCAACAATTTCTCTAGTTTTTTAACATGGGAATGAACAGCGCCTCGAATGATTATTTTTTGCACTATTTGCAGGTGATTTTTTTACCTACTGATTTTGTTAAGTTTAGGTATACAAAATGGCTTCTCCGACCATTATTTGCATAAAAAAAGAGCCGCTGGATGTTTTTTCATCACCAGCGACTCTTTTTTGCACTTACATTTTATAACGATTATTTATGGTACATCACTCAAAATCGCCTTCAACGATCAGCGAGTCGTCTCCCCCTTCAGGAGTAAACTGGTTGTATTGCCAAGGATTTTGATAGGTCTGCATCGACTTAAAGATTACCTGAGCCAGCTCATTTTGTGAGGCAGGGTCGCAGCACAGCAAGTACTCCGTTTCCGGCAACGGTGGCAATCCGTCCGCCGCGCCCAGTACGCGTAAATCAGGGCTCATCATTTCTACAGGACGAGCAGTCACGCCCAACCCCGCCTTCACAGCCGCACGCACAGCCGCTAATGTTGAAGCAACATAGGCCAGACGCCACGGGATCTGCGCAGCGTTCAGTGTTGCCAGTACCATATCGCGGAACGGGCTCGGATCGTCCAGCAGCACCAACGGTACCGGTTCACCTTTTTGTAAAATATATTCGGCCGCACAATACCAGTGCGTCGGTGAGGTACGCAGATTCAAACACTCGAAATCGCCTGGCCGATTAGTCGTCACCACCAGATCAACTTCTTGTGACTTCAGCATATCCACCATGTAGGCGTTACGTTTCACTCTGACATCCAGCGCAAGCTTCGGATAAACCGAACTTATCCGGTTCAGCAGAAAAGGAAGGATGGTATCCGCTGACTCATCAGAAGCGCCAATAGTTAACACTCCCTGAAGATTGTTAAACATCAATGATGAGCATGCCTCATCATTAAAACGCAATATTTTTCTGGCGTAACCCAACAGCTGAATCCCATGCTCGGTCAGTAGTTTGTTACGTCCATGGCGCGCGAACAACTCTTTCCCCACAAGTTGTTCGAGGCGTTGCATTTGCTGACTCACCGCAGACTGAGTGCGACATACCGCAGCTGCCGCAGCCGCGAAGGTATTCAGATCGGCAACAGCAACGAAGGTTCTCAGCAGATCGAGGTCGAGGTTAATTATCGGACGATTTGCATTTATCATAATTTTTCACTTACTCGCGGGTCATACCGGGTTAATGCTGTGCATTCAGAAACAAACAACTCCATTTGTAATGGACCTCCCTCGCCGTTTCACCAAGTGTAACCGGGTGAAAATAAGGATGTATTTGCTTTAACAAACGAAACAATTCCTCTTCAGCGCTATTTAATACCCGTGGTACTCATCGGAATATAGCAACGAGAAAGAGTCACTTTTTAGCTATTGGATGATTCTGACTAATGGAGAACATGTAAACTTTGTAAATTTAAAAAATAGTTAACGAACACTAATTTACACATTAAAAACTAACTTTTCAGTATGTTAGAAACTCTCAACTAACATTGGAATTATCGCAAAACACAAGTTGCGCGCCATTTCATGGGACTTATCTTAACCTAAAACCACTATATTTATAAGTGTTATCGCGAATTAATCGAAGCAAAAAGGTGTTAACTCAGACTGCCGGTTTTCGTATTATTAACGCGTTCAATAAATACTGTTTAAATATTAAATAATAATTAATTAAGAATGCCACCATTCATTAATTATACTTAACAATAGATTCACACCGCGCCGTTGTCAGATCAGGTCGATAACAGTTTGTCAGGCTAAGACCTCAGTATTTTCGAATTGCGCAAACAGCAGATACTGCCAACCACGCACCGCTTTGCACATCTCACTATTTTTCGCCAAACAAATCACCATACCCAAGCTGCCACAAAGATACATATAACCATAAAATACAAGATATCAAGATTATAATTCCATATTAATTTCATTATTTAGTTGTTAACAGTTAATTATAACCTCGCAACTTTCGAAATCTTCTACTAAAGACCCTTCAAAACTCACCGTCGGGGGAGTACATTGTTCTGTGCTGACTTCCACGGCAGGGAGTGGCATTCACAGCTAAAAAGGTCAAGATTCATGTCCCCCATTGAAAAATCCAGCAAATTAGAAAATGTCTGTTATGACATTCGTGGCCCGGTTCTGAAGGAAGCAAAGCGCCTGGAAGAAGAAGGCAATAAAGTTCTGAAACTCAACATCGGCAACCCTGCGCCATTCGGGTTTGAAGCACCAGATGAAATTCTGGTCGATGTGATCCGCAATTTACCTACCGCACAAGGGTATTGCGATTCAAAAGGTCTTTATTCAGCCCGCAAAGCGATCATGCAGCATTACCAGGCCCGCGGGATGCGCGATGTTACCGTGGAGGACATTTATATCGGTAACGGCGTTTCTGAATTAATCGTTCAGGCGATGCAGGCGTTGCTGAACAGTGGGGACGAAATGCTGGTTCCTGCACCTGATTACCCGCTGTGGACAGCGGCAGTATCGCTCTCTGGCGGTAATGCCGTGCACTACCTGTGTGATGAATCGTCAGACTGGTTCCCGGACCTTGATGATATTCGGGCAAAAATCACCCCGCGCACGCGTGGGATCGTCATCATCAACCCAAACAACCCTACCGGCGCCGTCTATTCCAAAGAGCTGCTGATGGAGATTGTTGAGATTGCTCGCCAGAACAACCTCATTATCTTTGCTGACGAGATTTATGACAAAATTCTCTATGATGATGCCGAGCATCACTCAATTGCGGCAATGGCCCCGGATCTGCTGACTATTACCTTCAACGGCCTGTCAAAAACTTACCGTGTCGCGGGGTTCCGTCAGGGCTGGATGGTACTGAACGGACCGAAGAAACATGCCAAAGGGTATATTGAAGGTCTTGAAATGCTGGCCTCCATGCGTTTATGCGCCAACGTTCCAGCGCAACACGCCATTCAAACCGCGCTGGGTGGATACCAGAGCATCAGCGAATTTATCATGCCAGGCGGACGTTTGTATGAACAGCGCAACCGGGCCTGGGAATTACTTAATGATATTCCGGGCGTTTCCTGTGTGAAACCGCGCGGTGCGCTGTATATGTTCCCGAAAATTGATGCCAAACGCTTCAATATTCACGATGACCAGAAAATGGTACTCGATTTCCTGCTGCAGGAAAAAGTCCTGCTGGTCCAGGGCACAGCATTCAACTGGCCGTGGCCGGATCACTTCCGTATCGTCACGCTACCGCGTATTGATGATATTGAAATGTCGCTGAGCAAGTTTGAGCGTTTCCTGTCCGGTTATCACCAGCTGTAATCATGCAAAGTGCTACCGGGTTTGCATCCGGTAGCACTCTCTGCGCAAAATACCGTTACTGAAGTCACAGAGTAAGGGTCGTTATGAAGCAGAGCCACTTTTTTGCCCACTTATCCCGTCTGAAGCTCATCAACCGCTGGCCGCTGATGCGTAACGTACGCACCGAAAACGTCTCCGAACATAGCCTGCAGGTCGCCATGGTCGCCCATGCACTGGCCGCGATTAAGAACCGGAAATTTGGTGGTCAGGTTAACGCAGAGCGCATCGCGCTACTGGCGATGTACCACGACGCTTCCGAAGTACTGACCGGCGACCTCCCTACCCCGGTAAAATACTTCAACTCACAAATTGCTCAGGAATATAAAGCCATTGAGAAAATTGCCCAGCAGAAGCTGGTCGATATGGTTCCGGATGAATTACGCGATATCTTTGCGCCATTAATTGATGAGCACGCCAGCAGCGATGAAGAGAGATCGATTGTGAAGCAGGCCGATGCCCTGTGCGCCTATCTGAAATGTCTGGAAGAGCTTTCGGCCGGTAACAACGAGTTTCTGCTGGCGAAAACACGGCTGGAAAAAACGCTGGAGTCACGGCGTAGTGAAGAGATGGACTACTTTTTAGCGGTCTTTGTCCCAAGCTTCCATCTGTCGCTGGATGAAATCAGTCAGGATTCACCGCTGTAAGTTTGTGGCGACGCTACCTTTGTAGGCCGGATAAGATCCGGCATCGTGCGCCATCATGCCTGATGGCGCTACGCTTATCAGGCCTACAAGACTGGAGACGCCGTAGGCCGGATAAGGCGTAGCCGCCATCCGGCGCATAATAAAAATCAAAACGGGAACAGCATCGGGATCATCACCACACACACCGCCATCACGATCACCGTAAATGGCACCCCAATTTTCACGAAGTCGCTAAAGCTATAGTTACCCGGCCCCAATACCAGCGTGTTGACGGGTGATGAGACTGGCGTCATAAAGGCCGCGGATGCCGCCATTGCAATCACCATCGCAAAAGGATACGGCGAAACCCCCATCGACTTCGCCGCCGCCAGCGCAATCGGCGCCATCAGCACTGCTGTTGCGGTATTCGAGATAAATAAGCCAATGGTCGCGCACAGGACAAACAGACAACCCAACATCATGTACGGGCCATATCCCCCACCGACGTCCATGAGTCCTTTTACCACCAGATCGACACCGCCGGTTTTTTGTAAAGCCAGCGCGAAAGGCATCATCCCAACGATCAAAATAATGCTTGGCCAGTGGATCGCCTTATAGGCGCTCTCTGCATCAATACACCGGAATTTCCCCATCAGCAGGCAGGCGATAATTGCGGCCACCGTATTGGGGATTTCATCCGTCAGCATTAACGCAACCATCAGAACCAGGCAAAAAATCGCGTGGGGTGCCTGACTGTGTGCCGGAGACGCTTCACTGACTTCAACCGGCATGTTCAACACCACAAAATCGCGGCCTTTTTTCCCAAGCGCGGTGATGAGTTTCCAGTTACCCACCACCAGAATGATATCGCCCATCAGCAACGGTTCATCCACCACCGCGCCGTCCATCGCCGTACCATCACGCTTCACCCCGACGACGTTCAGGCCGTAACGTGTACGAAACGCGATTTCCCGTACCGTTTTACCGATCAGTTCTGATTCAGGGATCAACGAAATCTCAGCCATCCCCACATCGAGCGCCTGTTCGGAAAAATACTCGCCGCGCAACACCATCGGCTCCAGCAATTGTTCACTGCAGAATTCGCGCAGATCGACATCGGCCGCGGACATATCAATGAGCAAAACGTCGCGGGCACGGAACTCAGAGACCCCATTAACGTCCACAATCACGCGCCGAAAGCGACGCCAGCGTTCAACACCAATAACGTTTGCCCCATAGCGCTCACGCAGCTTCAGGTCGTCAAGACGCTGGCCAATCATCGGCGAGCCTGGACGAATCGCCAGGCGGCGGGCGCGCCCCGTCAGACGATACTCTTTGATCAGATCGCGAAAGGTCCGGCGTTTCCAGCCATCCCCCTGCTGCCCGGAGTCCTCACCCTTGAGCATAAAACGCATCAACAGCATGTAAATAATGCCGAGCACCAGAACAACCAGCCCCAACGGAGTCACGCTGAAAAAACTGAAACCGTTTAGTCCTTCGCGCAGTAACTCACTGTTGACGACCAGGTTCGGTGGCGTCGCCACCAGCGTCATCATGCCGCTGATAAGCCCCGCGAAGCTAAGCGGCATCATCAGGCGTGAGGGAGAGGTTTGCATGCGCATAGATACGCTTAAAACAACAGGAATAAAAATCGCGACTACACCGGTGGAACTCATAAAAGCGCCGAGCCCGGCGACGGTGATCATCAGCAAAACCAGCATCTTGACTTCACTACTACCGGCAACCTTCACCAGCCAGGCCCCCATCACCGTTGCGACCCCGGTACGCACCAGGCCGTCCCCAATGATAAATAAGGCCGCTATCAAAATAACGTTAGGATCGCTGAAACCAGAAAAAGCCTCTGAGATGCTCAGTGTTCCACTCAGAACAAAGGCAATGATGACCAACAGAGCAACTGCATCCATACGCACTCTGCCAGTGGCAAACAAAACGACGGCAATAGCCAACAATGAGAGAACCCATATCAATTCACCGTTCACAACATATCCTTGTTAAATGAGAGGGATGGATTGAGTTTGCCATAAAAAAGCCCCAACAGTCTGGGGCTAAATCACGATCAGGTATTTCTTATAACAACCACATTTCCGTTGGGTTGCTTGGTCACGGAAATCTGTTCCAGACTGGTCAACGAAAAGTCGACCTCATCCAGACGCGGCGTGTCCGACGGCGCGTTGACCGCGATCACATGACATCCGGCAGCCAGGCCAGAGAGTACCCCAGCGGGCGCATCTTCAACCACCGCACACTCCTGCGGTGCAAGACCTAGCAGTTGAGCACCTAACAGATATGCATCTGGCTCTGGTTTGCCTCTCTTTACCCGCTCAGCAGTGACAAACACTTCAGGCGCGGGAAGGCCAGCAACACGATGGCGTGCCCGCGCAACGGGCATCGACCCCGAGGTCACAATCGCCCAAGGGATACCCGCTTTATTCAGGTGATTGAGTAAATCAATCGCCCCGGGTAGCGCGGTGATTCCATCCGTTTCAGTCGCTTCGATATGCTCCAGACGCGTGAATTCCGCCGCAATCTCCGCGTCAGACTTGCCAGGCATAAAGTGCCGCAAGGAGGTAATTGCCTGCTTGCCGTGAATAAAACCGAGTACCTCGTCATGATCGAGACCAAAACGATCGGCCCAGTTACACCACGCACGTTCTACGGCTGGTAAGGAATCGACCAGCGTCCCATCCAGATCAAACAGAAAGCCTTTGCACTGCACGCTCGCCCCCTCAGGCATTAATGATTTGGTTAATTTCATTCGCGCTCAGGTGATACTGACGCGGGCAGGAGTGCCAGACATTCAGCATGCGCTGATATTTTTCCCACATTGGGGTCTGAGCGTTGAAGCCATGTGTACCGGCATCAAAGTGGGTATAACGGCCTTCCACGTTCACCATAAAACGAACGTACCCGAGGAAACGGGCTTCCGTTGCGGCATCAAAGCCAAGGAACGTCACGCGGCGTTCATCAATAGCCTGTGCATCTTTAAGATTAGTCCAGGACACGTGTAATGCGTGATACATCTCCATAATATCGATAATCGTACGACAGGTTTCTTCCGTCAGCTCACCAAACTCACGATCCAGCTCGCGCATCTGCAAGCCGTAACCGCGTTCAATAATCGTCTGCAAACGACGATAACGCTCGGCGTTGGTCGGATCGAGCATGGTCATCATTTTGTACTGGTTCGACAAAATAAGACGTTGAGCGTTGGTCATTTCCATTTGGGACTCCTGTATCACTACTACTGCGATGAAAAAAAAGAAGGCAACTTGTGCCTTCTTTTATATGCGTAATCAGGGGTCAATTACAAATCATCGAGGAAAGTTTTATCCAGTTGTTTGAAGGCGCGCTTAAGCGTGTCAGCCAGCGCCTGGTAATCCGGCTTCCCTTCAACCGGCGATAACGCCTGTCCGGCTTCTTGTAATTTTCCCCGAACTTCGTAGAACCAGTTGAGAATCGAAGGCGGCAGTGGCGTAACGGAACGTTTACCCAACCACCACATGCCCTGCATTGGCAGGCTCAGCGCAAACAGCGCCGTTGCCACAGCCGGTCCCAACTGACCACCTAACGCAATTTGCCAGCATAACGTGAAGACGGCGATAGGTGGCATAAAGCGAATCGCATAGCGCGTCATGCGGATCACGCGATTCTCAACAAACACAGGCGCCAGGCGCTTTTCCATTGGCCACGTCTTTGCGTAGTGCTGTCCCCGGCGAAACAAGCTAAAAAAATTGACGGAGCGATTATCCGGTGTCGACATGGCGATTACCTCAACTTCACATATAAAAATTAAAAAATTCGTGCAAAACAACAACTGCAAAGGACATCGTTCAAAACATTTTGTCTTTGATACCCACATTCAGGTATCCTGTGCCGGCCTGTAAGGCCTTTAGTCCAAAATCATTGAGTCGTCAAATTGGCATACAGTATGCCATTGGCTGAAAAATACGCAAAATGGCATAGACTCAAAGGTATTTATTCCATCGTGCCCAAAAAGACCCTGGCGCATGATGTTAATCATAAACGTCGGTGTCATCATGCGCTACGCTCTATGACTCCCTGACGTTTTTTTAGCCACGTATCATAAATAGGTACTTCCATGTCGAGTAAGTTAGTACTGGTTCTGAACTGCGGTAGCTCCTCACTGAAATTTGCCATCATCGATGCAGTAAACGGTGAAGAATACCTCTCTGGTTTAGCCGAATGTTTCCATCTCCCAGAAGCACGTATCAAGTGGAAAATGGACGGCGGTAAACAAGAAGCGGCTTTAGGTGCAGGAGCCGCTCACAGTGAAGCGCTGAACTTTATCGTTAACACTATTCTGGCACAAAAACCAGAATTGTCCGCGCAATTGACTGCAATTGGTCACCGTATCGTACACGGCGGCGAGAAGTATACCAGCTCCGTGGTTATTGACGATTCCGTTATCCAGGGCATCAAAGATTCCGCCTCTTTCGCACCGCTGCACAACCCGGCTCACCTGATCGGTATCGCAGAAGCGCTGAAATCCTTCCCAAGCCTGAAAGACAAAAACGTGGCTGTGTTCGACACCGCGTTCCATCAGACTATGCCGGAAGAATCTTACCTCTACGCTCTGCCGTACAGCCTGTACAAAGAGCATGGCGTTCGTCGTTACGGCGCGCACGGTACCAGCCACTTCTTCGTGACTCAGGAAGCGGCAAAAATGCTGAACAAACCGGTTGATGAACTGAACATCATCACTTGCCACCTGGGCAACGGCGGTTCTGTTTCTGCAATCCGTAATGGTAAATGTGTTGATACCTCCATGGGTCTGACCCCGTTGGAAGGTCTGGTGATGGGTACGCGTTCCGGTGACATCGACCCGGCGATTATCTTCCACCTGCACGACACTCTGGGCATGAGCGTTGACCAGATCAACAAAATGCTGACCAAAGAGTCTGGCCTGCTGGGTCTGACCGAAGTCACCAGCGACTGCCGTTATGTTGAAGACAACTACACCACCAAAGAAGACGCTAAACGTGCAATGGACGTTTACTGCCACCGTCTGGCGAAATACATCGGTTCCTACACCGCGCTGATGGATGGTCGTCTGGATGCGGTTGTCTTCACCGGTGGCATTGGTGAAAACGCAGCGATGGTTCGTGAACTGTCTCTGGGCAAACTGGGCGTTCTGGGCTTCGAAGTTGACCACGAACGTAACCTGGCCGCACGTTTCGGCAAATCTGGTTTCATCAACAAAGAAGGTACCCGTCCTGCGGTGGTTATCCCAACCAACGAAGAACTGGTTATCGCGCAAGACGCGAGCCGTCTGACTGCCTGATTTCACACCGCCAGCCTAGCTGGCGGTGCTGTTTTGTAACCCGTCTAAATTGGCGGTAACGAAAGAGGATAAACCGTGTCCCGTATTATTATGCTGATCCCTACCGGAACCAGCGTCGGCCTGACCAGCGTCAGCCTTGGCGTGATCCGTGCTATGGAACGCAAAGGCGTTCGTCTGAGCGTCTTTAAGCCAATCGCTCAACCTCGTGCCGGTGGCGATGCACCAGACCAGACTACCAGCATCGTGCGTGCTAACTCCTCTCTGCCAGCCGCTGAGCCGCTGAAGATGAGCCACGTGGAATCTCTGCTGTCCAGCAATCAGAAAGATGTGCTGATGGAAGAGATTATCGCGAACTACCACGCGAACACCAAAGATGCTGAAGTTGTACTGGTTGAAGGCCTGGTCCCAACCCGTAAACATCAGTTCGCCCAGTCTCTGAACTACGAAATCGCGAAAACGCTGAACGCGGAAATCGTCTTCGTGATGTCTCAGGGCACCGATACTCCGGAACAGCTGAACGAGCGTATTGAACTGACTCGCAGCAGCTTCGGCGGCGCGAAAAATACCAACATCACCGGCGTTATCGTTAACAAACTGAACGCACCGGTTGATGAGCAGGGCCGTACCCGCCCGGATCTGTCCGAGATTTTCGACGACTCTTCCAAAGCGAAAGTGATCAAAGTTGATCCGGCTAAACTGCAAGAATCCAGCCCGCTGCCAGTACTGGGCGCGGTGCCGTGGAGCTTCGATCTGATCGCAACGCGTGCAATCGATATGGCGCGTCACCTGAACGCTACCATCGTTAACGAAGGCGATATCAATACCCGTCGCGTGAAATCCGTAACGTTCTGCGCACGCAGCATTCCGCACATGCTGGAACACTTCCGTGCAGGTTCCCTGTTGGTAACGTCCGCCGATCGTCCTGACGTGCTGGTTGCAGCATGCCTGGCGGCAATGAACGGCGTAGAAATCGGCGCCCTGCTGCTGACTGGCGGCTACGAAATGGACGCGCGCATCAACAAACTGTGCGAACGTGCATTCGAAACTGGCCTGCCGGTATTCATGGTGAACACCAACACCTGGCAGACCTCTCTGAGCCTGCAGAGCTTCAACCTGGAAGTGCCGGTTGACGATCACGAGCGCATCGAGAAAGTTCAGGAATACGTTGCAAACTACATCAACGCTGACTGGATTGAATCTCTGACCGCGACCTCTGAGCGCAGCCGTCGTCTGTCTCCGCCAGCGTTCCGTTATCAGCTGACCGAACTGGCGCGTAAAGCCGGTAAACGTGTTGTTCTGCCAGAAGGTGACGAACCGCGTACTGTTAAAGCAGCGGCTATCTGTGCTGAACGTGGGATCGCAACCTGCGTACTGCTGGGTAACCCGGATGAGATCACCCGTGTTGCCGCGTCTCAGGGCGTTGAGCTGGGTGCTGGCGTAGAAATCGTTGACCCGGATGTGGTTCGCGAAAGCTACGTTGCTCGCCTGGTCGAACTGCGTAAAAACAAAGGCATGACCGAAACCGTTGCTCGCGAACAACTGGAAGACAACGTGGTTCTCGGTACTCTGATGCTGGAACAAGACGATGTTGACGGTCTGGTTTCTGGTGCCGTGCACACGACAGCAAACACCATTCGCCCACCGCTGCAGCTGATTAAAACTGCGCCGGGTAGCTCTCTGGTGTCTTCTGTGTTCTTCATGCTGCTGCCGGATCAGGTTTATGTTTACGGCGACTGCGCGATCAACCCAGATCCGACCGCAGAACAGCTGGCAGAAATCGCGATTCAGTCTGCTGATTCCGCGATTGCCTTCGGCATCGAACCACGCGTTGCAATGCTCTCCTACTCCACCGGTACATCTGGTGCAGGTAGCGATGTAGAGAAAGTACGTGAAGCAACACGTCTGGCGCAGGAAAAACGTCCTGACCTGATGATCGACGGTCCTCTGCAGTACGATGCGGCTGTTATGGCTGATGTAGCAAAATCCAAAGCGCCGAACTCTCCGGTTGCAGGTCGCGCTACCGTGTTCATCTTCCCGGATCTGAACACCGGTAACACCACCTACAAAGCGGTACAACGTTCTGCTGACCTGATCTCCATCGGGCCGATGCTGCAGGGTATGCGTAAGCCGGTGAACGACCTGTCTCGTGGCGCGCTGGTAGACGATATCGTCTACACCATCGCTCTGACCGCGATCCAGTCCTCCCAGCAGCAGTAATCTGCTGTGTACGCCGGATGGTGACCTAAACGCATCCGTTGCAACCTACATAGCGTGATTCTTGAAACCGGAAATAGCTGATATTTCCGGTTTTTTTATGCCCGTCCCTTTCATTAACAAATTCTGAAATATTTGCTTAGATGCGCTGCATCAATGAATAACTATTCTCCTGTTTGCATACTTAGCCTCTTTGCTTTGCAACAGGGATAGTCCTTTATGTCTGCAGTAACAGAATCACAACCCGCGAAAAAATGGGCCATGCCCGACACGCTGGTCATTATTTTTTTCGTCGCCATTTTAACCAGTCTGGCAACATGGGTCGTTCCCGTCGGAATGTTCGACAGCCAGGAAGTGCAGTACCAGGTCGATGGACAAACCAAAACGCGTAAAGTGGTCGATCCCCACTCTTTTCGTATTCTGACCAACGATGCGGGTGAAGAGCAATATCACCGGGTTAAGTTCTTCACCACCGGCGATGAAAGCCCTGGTCTGATGAATTTTCCGTTTGAAGGGTTAACCTCCGGTTCAAAATTTGGCACCGCCGTTGGCATCATTATGTTTATGCTGGTGATTGGTGGTGCATTCGGCATCGTAATGCGCACAGGAACCATCGATAACGGCATCCTGGCGCTGATCCGTCATACACGGGGTAATGAGGTCTTGTTTATCCCGGTACTGTTTATTCTCTTCTCGTTAGGCGGTGCCGTCTTTGGGATGGGGGAAGAAGCGGTCGCCTTCGCCATTATCATTGCGCCGCTAATGGTGCGGTTAGGTTACGACAGCATCACCACCGTTCTGGTGACCTATATTGCCACCCAAATTGGCTTTGCCAGCTCATGGATGAACCCATTCTGTGTGGTTGTCGCACAGGGTATTGCGGGTGTGCCCGTGCTCTCGGGTTCGGGTCTGCGCATCGTCGTGTGGGTTGTGGCGACGATGATCGGCCTGACGTTCACGCTGGCCTACGCGGCACGTATCAAGAAGAATCCATTGCTGTCCCGGGTGCATGAATCGGACCGTTTCTTCCGTGAGCAGCAGGACGAGGTCGTCGAGCGACGTTTCACACTGGGTGACTGGCTGGTCCTGATCGTGTTGACCGCAGTGATGATTTGGGTGGTCTGGGGCGTTATCGTCAACGCGTGGTTCATTCCTGAAATTGCCAGTCAGTTTTTCACCATGGGGCTGGTGATTGGCATTATCGGGGTTGTTTTTCGACTCAACGGTATGACGGTCAATATCATGGCCTCCTCGTTTACTGAGGGTGCGCGAATGATGATCGCGCCTGCCCTGTTGGTCGGCTTTGCCAAGGGAATATTACTGCTGGTTGGTAATGGCGAAGCGGGTGATGCCAGTGTGTTAAATACCCTGCTGCACAGTATCGCCAACGGTATCAGTGGCCTGGACAACGCGATTGCGGCCTGGTTTATGCTGCTTTTCCAGGCTGTGTTTAACTTCTTTGTCACATCCGGTTCGGGTCAGGCAGCACTGACTATGCCGCTACTGGCACCACTGGGCGATCTGGTTGGGGTAAACCGCCAGGTCACCGTGTTGGCTTTTCAGTTTGGTGACGGCTTCAGTCATATTATCTACCCAACCTCTGCGTCGCTGATGGCGACATTAGGAGTATGTCGGGTGGACTTCCGCAACTGGTTGAAGGTGGGTGCCACGCTGCTGGGCCTGCTGTTTATTATGTCCAGCGTAGTGGTTATTGGTGCGCAAATGATGGGCTACCATTAAACAACAAGGCCGGATAATGCACATCAGCGGCTTATCCGGCCTACAACGAGTCCCGATCCGTCATCCAGGATCGGTGGCGCTGAGTTTACTCAGCTTCTTCGTGTTTTTCGGCTTTCGCACTTTCATTCTTGGCATTGCGTGTCATCCACAGCGCCAGTGCTTTCAGTGAGTCCGGTGTAAATTCATCACAGCGCGCGGTAATTTCTTCCGGCGTCAGCCAGCACACTTCACTAATCTCTTCTTCCTGCAGCGCAAACGGTCCGTGAGAAACGCAGCTAAACAGCCCGCCCCAGACGCGACAGTTCTGGTCTTCAAAATAAAACTGACCGTGCTCGGCAAACGGGACACCGGCAATGCCCAATTCTTCTTCCGCTTCACGACGCGCGGAGTCCAGAAGCTGCTCATCAGCCTGCACAACCCCCCCCGCGGTAGCATCCAGCATACCGGGCATAAAGTCCTTTGTCTCAGTGCGACGTTGAACCAGAATTTTACCCATACCATCGTGTACAACGATATACGTTGCACGGTGGCGCAAGCATTGTGCCCGCATTTGTTCCCGGCTGGATTGTGCGATGACTTCATTGTCTTCATTCACAATATCCACCCATTCAGTACTTGCCAAACGACGCTGTTCCACCATCAGGAAACCTTCTTTTTTCTAGCGCTCTTACGGCGCGTTTACGTTTGTGGGGTAAATTACGGATTAATCTCGACCTGCGCAATAATACTTTGATCATTGAGTGCCATCACGCTGAGAACATTATCATCCAGAATCCCGTAGCTTGCCGTAAATCCCCCTTTCGGGATGCTTACCGAACCTGGATTAAACTGGTAGATATCCCCACGTCGCTCTGCCACCGGCAAATGCGTATGCCCATAAACCAGCACATCGCCGGCGTTGAGCGGTGGTAAGTTATCCGGACCAAAAAGATGTCCGTGCGTCAGAAAGAGTCGCTGGCTGTCAGTCAGAATTTGCTGCCACGGCGCGGTTATTGGAAAATGCAGGAGCATCTGATCCACTTCGCTGTCGCAATTTCCACGCACTGCAATTATCCGCGACGCTTGCTCATTCAAACGCTCGGCGACCTGTGCTGGCGCGTAGCCCTCTGGCAACGCATTACGCGGCCCATGGTTCAATACATCGCCCAGTATCACCAGCCATTGCGCACCACTTTGGGTAAACCGTTCAAGTACGCATTCCGTAGCCGGCAACGAACCATGAATGTCCGATGCGAACATCAGTTTCATCACTCACCCCTCGTTGAAAAATACCTTTCAATGATACTGGATTACGCCCCTACTTTCAGCAGGAACGCTTCGCTGAAAGCGCGATAAAACGTTGTACCGAAGCGCGCTGCCACTGGAAGGTGGCATACTCCGCGAGCTGTTCTGGTACATCATCGCCATTCAGAACCAATCGATTAAGCATTAGCGCCAAATCGCTGTCTGCGATACACCATTCACCAAACAAATTCTGCTTACCTTGCGCCAGTAAACTGCCCGCCGTGGCAAACAATTTTTCCGCACTGGCCCTTCCTGCTTCCGTCAACGGACCTTTCTTCACGCCACCAAAAACCACATCCGTCGAACGCTCTTCCCGGATAGGCATCAGATCGCTACGGAGCCAGGCCTGAACCTGGCGGGCACGAGCCCGTTTTTGTAGATCGTGCGGATAAATACGCTCCCATTGCGGTGGAGCGAAACGCTCTTCCAGGAACTCGGCAATCGCCGAGGATTCACTCAGTTCAAAACCGTCAATGTCCAGAACCGGTACACGACGCGTCAGCGCATACCCTTGCCATGAAGGTTGCAAGTGTTCACCACTATTGAGGTCGACAGTTTTCAGCGTAAAAGGCAGCCCTTTCTCTTGCAGAGCGACATAAACAGACAGCACATAAGGGGAGAAAAAATTGGCATCTGACCACAGCGTAATTGCAGGTTTGCTCATAATGTCCTCTGAAGTGTATTGGCTTGCTTTCAAAATATAGAGTCTTTCTCTCGCTGTCACTTGATGAAAACTCACGCACGTCAGCAGCTTCTATACTTGTAGTGACCCGGTTCATGACAAAACGGACGCTGAAAATGATCGACCTCTACTACACTCCATCGCCAAACGGGCACAAAATCACACTGTTTCTCGAAGAGACACAGTTAAAGTACCGCCTGATACATGTAGATATCAGCAGAGGCAGCCAGTTCCGCCCTGACTTTTTGCAGATTTCACCGAATAATAAAATTCCGGCCATCATCGACTGCGCCCCGGAGGATGGTGGAAAACCCATTAGCCTGTTTGAGTCTGGTGAGATTTTACTCTACCTGGCGGAAAAGAGCGGTAAGCTACTCAGCGGTGAATTACGCGAGCGCCACACCACGCTGCAGTGGCTCTTCTGGCAGGTTAGCGGACTTGGGCCAATGCTGGGACAAAATCATCACTTCAGCCACTTCGCACCGCAGACCATCCCCTACGCTATTGAACGGTATCAGGTGGAAACCCAGCGACTGTACAACGTCATGAATAAACGTCTGGAAATATCACCCTGGCTGGGTGGCGATCATTACAGCATTGCCGACATTGCCTGCTGGCCGTGGATTAATCTCCACCAGCGCCAGCGTATCGACCTCGACAACTATCCGGCGGTCAATAACTGGTACGAACGAATCCGTACTCGTCCCGCAACAGAACGGGCGATGCAGCAAGCGCAGAGCGAGAAAAGTTAACGCGATTCGGTTCTCGTGTATCATGAAAAGGTTCATACATGGAGGAAACCTGCAATGTCACAACCTGACGCAATTATTCGTATAAAAAGCCTTCGTCTGCGCACTTTTATCGGCATTAAAGAAGAAGAGATCCTGAACCGACAGGATATCGTCATCAATATTGCCATCCACTATCCCGCAGACAAAGCCCGGACCAGTGAAGATATCAACGACGCGCTGAATTATCGCACCATCACCAAGAGCATCATTTCGCACGTTGAGAGTAACCGCTTCTCATTGTTGGAAAAATTAACGCAAGATGTGCTCGATATCGCACGCGAACATCACTGGGTCACTTATGCTGAAGTGGAGATCGATAAACTTCACGCATTGCGTTACGCCGACTCCGTTTCCATGACATTGAGCTGGCAGCGCTAAACGTAACCCGGGAGGCGACATGCAGATTCTGATTACCGGCGGTACTGGCCTGATTGGACGTCATTTGATCCCCTGCCTGCTGGAACTGGGGCATCAGATTACCGTAGTGACACGTACTCCTGATAAGGCTCGTCAGATTCTGGACTCCCGGGTCACGCTATGGAAAGGGCTGGAAGAGCAGCAAAACCTCGATGGCATTGATGCTGTCATCAATCTTGCCGGAGAACCTATCGCTGACAAACGCTGGAGCGCTGAGCAAAAAGAGCGTTTGTGCCAGAGCCGCTGGGGGATTACGCAGAAACTGGTCGATTTAATCAAGGTCAGCGACACGCCGCCTGCCGTACTCATCTCTGGTTCCGCTACGGGATACTACGGCGATCTGGGTGAAGTCGTTGTGACGGAAGAAGAACCGCCACACAATGAATTCACCCATAAGTTGTGCGCCCGGTGGGAACAGATCGCCAGCGCTGCGCAAAGCGACAGAACGCGCGTATGTTTGCTGCGTACTGGCGTTGTATTGGCCTCTACGGGCGGGATCCTCGCTAAGATGGTCCCACCGTTTCGTCTGGGGCTTGGCGGTCCTATCGGCAATGGGCGTCAATACCTGGCCTGGATCCATATTGACGATATGGTCAATGGGATTATCTGGCTGCTGGATAACGATCTGCGCGGTCCCTTCAACATGGTTTCGCCGTACCCGGTTCGCAATGAGCAGTTTGCCCATGCGCTGGGTCATGCCCTGAATCGCCCGGCGATCCTGCGCGTTCCAGCGGCCGCTATGCGGCTGCTGATGGGCGAATCCTCGGTGCTGGTCCTCGGGGGTCAGCGTGCGTTGCCCAAACGCCTGGAAGCGGCCGGTTTTGCGTTTCGTTGGTACGATTTGGAAGAAGCGCTGGCCGATGTCATCCGATAATGTCTGATATCCCTTCACTGTTGCCATTGTGGTGGTATGGTTAAAAAACCGAATACCACGATGGCGACGTTATGGCGATAATATCAACACCCCGACTTACCCTCTCTTTGTACCAACTCGCTGACTGGCCTTTTTTCCAGCGGCTACGAGAAAATCCTGACGTCATGCGTTTCATGGGGGATATCGCCCCAACCAAAGATACTCGCCTGCTCTTCGCCAGACGCCTTTCCGCTCGACATACCTTTGTTATCCGTGAGCACAACAACACGGCGCAACTGGGTGATATTGGCTTACAGATAAGCCATCTTTATCCTCAGGAAGCGGATATTGGCTATGCCATCACGCCGCGGGCGCAAGGAAAAGGTATTGCCAGCGAAGCCGTACGTGCCGTGTGCGATTATGCCTTTCAACAGGCTGGCGTAACGGCGATAAATGCCTATGTATTAGCTGGGAATACCGGATCGATACGCATTCTGGAAAAAACAGGATTTACACGCACTCAGGTGCTTGAAAAAGCCTATGAAGTGAACGGCATAGCGCATGACGACTGGGTTTATCGTCTGGAGTACAGCGCGTTAAAACGGTAGGCCCGGCAAGCGTAGTGCCTCCGGGCAACTCAATTACTTCAGCGATCCTTTAAGGAACTGCTGTAAACGCGGGCTTTGTGGGTTCCCGAACACCTGCTCCGGATTGCCCTCTTCTTCTATTTTTCCCTGATGCAGGAAAATAACGTGTGAGGAAACGTGGCGGGCAAACCCCATTTCATGCGTCACGACCACCATGGTTTTCCCTTCCTCAGCCAGTTGTTGCATGATGCGCAGCACTTCGCCGACCAGCTCTGGGTCTAGCGCCGAGGTGGGTTCATCAAACAGCAGAACTTCCGGCTCCATCGCCAGCGCACGGGCAATTGACACACGCTGCTGCTGACCGCCGGACAGATGCACCGGGTATTTCCCCTGCGCGCGCTCATCAATACCGACTTTGGCCAGATACTTCACCGCACGCTCGCGGGCTTCATGCTTGCTCAGCCCCAGCACCTGGATAGGTGCTTCCATGACGTTTTCCAGCACCGTCATGTGACTCCACAGGTTGAAGTGCTGAAAAACCATCGTCAGTCGCGTACGTAACAGACGCAGCTGATTTTTATCTGCAACCTTCAACTGACCGTCTTTGTCGCGTACCAGACCAATATTCTGACCGCTAACCACAATCGTTCCGGCGCTCGGTTTTTCCAGAAAGTTAATGCAGCGCAGGAAGGTACTTTTACCTGAACCTGACGAACCAATAATGCTGATAACATCACCCGCATTGGCCTGCAGCGATACCCCTTTCAGCACTTCATGTTCGCCGTAGTGCTTATGTAAATCGATAACGTTTAATTTATTCTCAGGCATCGTGTTACTCGAACTATTTAGAGGATACATGCTGCAACCAGCGTTTTTCCGCTTTACGGAACAAACTGATCAGGACATACGAAATCATCAAATACAGTACAGCGGCAATACCGAATGCGGTAAATGGCTGGTAGGTTGCCGAGTTGATGTCACGGGCGATTTTCAACAAATCCGGCACCGTCGCAGTAAACGCCAGCGCCGTGGAATGCAGCATTAAAATGACTTCGTTGCTGTATGCCGGTAACGCGATACGCAGTGCGGAAGGCAAGATAATGCAGCGGTACAGTTTGAAGGAAGAGAAACCGTAAGCTCGTGCGGCTTCAATCTCGCCATGCGGCACGGAACGGATGGCCCCGGCAAAAATCTCCGTCGTGTAGGCACAGGTATTCAGCGTCAGCGCCAGTACGGTACAGTTCAGCCCGCTGCGGAAAAACGCGTTGAGAAAATCTGTCCCTTTCACAATCTCCAGCGTATACATGCCGGAATAAAACACCAACAACTGAACATACAGCGGCGTTCCACGAAAAATATAGGTGAACAACCAGATAGGAAACTGGATAAATTTATTGCTTGATACACGACCAATCGCCAAAAACAGTGCCAGAATCCCGCCCATCACCACCGATGAGATCAGCAACCACAATGTGATCGCCACGCCGGTAAAGCGATAGCCGTCAGTCCACAACAGGGATTTCCAGTACTCCTGAATAATTTCAATCACAGGTCAGCCCTCTTCACACCCACGGAGTAGCGGCGCTCAAGGTACAGCAGCACACCATTAGACACGGTGGTAAACACCAGATAGATGACCCCACATACCACGGCAAAATAGAACGGCTCCCAGGTGCTTTTTCCGGCAAGCTGAGTGGCTTTCACCACATCTTCAAGTCCAAGCAGTGACACCAGCGCCGTGGCCTTCAGAATAACCTGCCAGTTGTTGCCAATCCCCGGCAAGGCAAAGCGCATCATTGCCGGAAACATAATGCGGCGAAAAATTTGCGAACGGGTAAAACCGAATGCCGTCGCCGCTTCAATATGACCTTTCGGTACTGCCATAAACGCGCCACGGAAGGTTTCCGTAAAATAGGCTCCGTAGATAAATCCGAGCGTAATAATCCCTGCAACCATCGGATCGATATCAATCTGACTGATACCCACTGCGTCGGTAATCGTATTCAGCGCGATTTGTAATCCGTAGAAAATGAGCAGCATTAAGACGAGATCGGGAACCCCGCGGATAAGCGTGGTGTACCCTTCGAAAATAAGCTCCATTGCCCGGTTTTGCGAAAGCTTCGCTGCCGCGCCAACAAGGCCTATCATGACCGCCAGCACTACCGAGCTGAGAGCCAGCTCCAGCGTAACAATCGCGCCCTGTAAAATAACACCTGAAAAGCCATACAACATGCTGCCTGTCCTGTCGTGTGTGGTGGAGTAATAAGCCTCTTTTGATTTCAGACTAACCGTTAAATGCCGGATGGCGGCTTTGCCTTATTCGGCCTACACAATCACCGTAGGCCTGATAAGCGCAGCGCCATCAGGCATAAATTCAACGCGTTAAAAATCTACGGGCTTTATCAGCACCTGCGGTGATTAACCGCCGTAAACATCAAAATCGAAATACTTTTTCGCCAGCTTCTCGTAAGTACCGTCAGCACGCATCTCTGCAAATGCTTTATTCAGTGCTTCGCGCAGTTCATTATCGTCTTTGCGCAGCCCCATACCGGTACCGACGCCGAACAGTTTCTCGTCTTTCACTGACGGGCCGCCGAATTTGTAATCTTTACCTACTGGCTGCTTCAGGAAGCCTTCGCTGGCCGCGACTTCATCCTGGAATGCGGCATCAATACGCCCGGCAGTCAGGTCAGAATAGATATTGTCTTGCCCCTGATAAGAGACGATTTCAATGCCTTTTGGCGCCCAGTGTTCGTTACCGAACGTTTCCTGAGTCGTGCCCTGCAGCACACCGACACGCTTACCTTTCAGAGACTCGATGGTCGGCTGAATAGCGGAATCTTTAGCAACCACCAGACGAGAGTCTGCTGCATAAAGCTTGTCGGTAAAGGCAATCTCTTGCTGACGTTTTTCAGTAATGGAAAGCGACGATATGATGGCATCGATCTTCTTCGCTTTTAACGAAGGGATCAGCGCATCCAGCGGGTTTTCCACGAAGGTACATTGTGTATTGATGCGTTTGCAGAGCTCTTTAGCCAGATCGATATCAAAACCGACCAATTCACCCTGTGCATTTTTCGATTCGAACGGTGCATAAGTAGGATCTGTACCGATACGAATTTTTTGCGGGATGGCCGCAAATGCTGCGGTAGCACTGGAGAAAGCCAGAACCAGAGAAAGAGACAACACCAGTTTTTTCATAACTATCCTCAACAGACTGTCTTTTATAGGGGATCTTTACAGGACCAGGTGCAGTTATCGTGCCATTAATCAGGCCGACAAGGCAAAGCATTCTACCTTGTCAGCGGTATTTATTTGCATGAAAAGCGCTTAAGTATGCAATCATGCTTATTAAGACCACGATAAAAGCACCAAAACAGTGCACTGAAATCATTATGCACCGTAATGGTTAACCCCTATGGTGCAGTTAATTCCCCGTTTCAGCGTATCAATCGCCGTAGACATTAAAGTTAAAATACTTACTCGCCATTTTGTCGTAGGTACCATCTTTACGCAGTTCGCCCAGCGCTTTATCAAACGCCGCTTTCAGCTCGACATCGTCTTTGCGTAAACCAATCCCGGTCCCGTCGCCAAAGTATTTTTTATCTTTTACTGAAGGACCGGCAAACGCGTAATCTTTACCTGCAGGTTGTTTCAGGAAACCTTCGCTGGCTGCGACTTCGTCCTGCAATGCCGCATCCAGACGGCCCGCCGTCAAGTCAGAATAGATCAGATCCTGGTTCGCATAGGCCACAACATCCACGCCTTTGCTGCGCCAGTTATCATTGGCATAGGCTTCCTGCGTCGAACCTTGCAGTACGCCAACATGTTTACCCTTGAGTGAATCCAGAGTCGGTTGAATTGGGGAGCCTTTCGCCGCGATCAGACGTGAATCTGCTGCGTAAAGTTTGTTTGAGAAAGCAATTTCTTGCTGGCGTTTCTCGGTGATGGAAAGCGAAGAGATGATGGCATCAATTTTTTTCGCTTTCAGCGACGGGATCAGCGCATCAAAATCACTGGCGACCCAGGTACATTTGATCTGCATACGTTTACACATCTCATTTCCCAGATCGATATCAAAACCGACAAAATCGCCTTTGGCATCTTTAGAGGAAAAAGGAGCGTACGTTGTATCTGTACCAATACGAACCGTCTGCGGAAGTGCTGCGTAGCTGGCCGCGGTGGCGGAGAGTCCTACCAGCAAAGACAAAGCAAGAACCGTCTTCTTCATACATAACCCTCAAGTGGCGTAATTTTATTATGTTTTACGTTGTGTTGTGTGTTTGCAGACTTTTTCATGCAGGTCTTATGCCATTTTCGCATCGATGAGGATATTCGACGTTAAATATGTTAATAAAACGTTGCAATATTGTCCTGATTTTGAAGATAGCAGGTCTGACGGTTGAACCGCAGCGTTTCGTTGCGTTTTAACGAATTAAATGTTGAGGATATGATCGCGGTTACAAAATTGCCCTGAAACAGGGCAACGGATGTTTCTTTGCACGCTGATGGAACGGCTTACGCCCCTTGCCAGCGAGTGAACAGGTCCTGCGGAAGAGTGATATCAAACTGATCAAGTACGCGATTAACCGTTTGATTAATCACATCATCAAGCGTCTGTGGCCGATGATAGAAGGCGGGAACGGGTGGCATAATCACCGCGCCAATTTCTGCCGCCTGAGTCATCAGACGCAAGTGCCCGAGATGCAGCGGAGTCTCACGTACACACAGCACCAGCGGACGGCGTTCTTTCAGCACCACATCTGCCGCACGGGTAAGCAGTCCATCTGTGTAGCTGTGAACAATACCTGAAAGCGTTTTAATTGAGCATGGCAGGATAACCATTCCCGCCGTCTGGAAAGAGCCAGATGAAATGCTGGCGGCAATATCACGCGTATCGTGTGTCACATTCGCCAGCGCCTGTACGTCACGCACAGAAAGGTCCGTTTCCAGCGCCAGCGTCTGTCGCGCCGCCTGACTCATCACCAGATGGGTTTCCACATCGGTAACGTCACGCAAAACCTGCAGCAGGCGCACGCCGTAAATTGCCCCGCTTGCGCCAGAAATACCAATGATGAGTCGTTTCATGTTTAATCGCCCTTGCTTGCTCAGGGCCGACTTTGCAGGAATTTACGGTGAGTTGCAAGCAAGGGTGCAGGTTGCCCCTTGCTTGCGATCAAACGTTAACCTTCGTTGTGCATCTCAAGATTTTCCGCTTCGTTCTGGCGCAATACCGCTTTGGCATCGTCATTACGCAAAGAGTCCAGGAAATCGAGATACTGCTGGTCAACATCTTTAGTGACATAGACGCCATTAAACACGGAGCATTCAAACTGCTGAATATCCGGGTTCTCAGCACGCACAGCATCGATCAGATCGTTCAGATCCTGGAAGATGAGCCCATCCGCGCCAATGATTTGGCGGATCTCGTCTACTTCACGACCATGAGCAATCAGCTCCGTCGCTGTTGGCATGTCAATGCCATAAACGTTAGGGAAGCGAATCTCCGGTGCGGCAGAGGCCAGATAAACCTTCTTCGCGCCAGCTTCACGCGCCATTTCGATAATCTGTTCTGAAGTCGTTCCACGCACGATGGAATCATCAACCAGCAGTACATTTTTATCACGGAACTCAGCGCGGTTGGCATTCAGCTTACGGCGCACGGATTTACGGCGCAGCTGCTGACCCGGCATGATAAAGGTACGCCCCACATAGCGGTTTTTCACAAACCCCTGACGATATGGCTTACCGAGGATCCGGGCAATTTCCAGCGCGATATCACAAGAGGTTTCAGGAATGGGGATCACCACGTCGATATCCAGGTCTTCCCACTCACGGGCAATTTTTTCGCCAAGCTTTGTTCCCATATTCACACGGGCGCTGTAGACGGAAATCTTGTCGATGAAGGAGTCAGGACGCGCGAAGTAAACATATTCAAACAGGCATGGGTTGCTGACCGGATTATCGGCACACTGGCGGGTAAACAACTGGCCTTTTTCGGTAATATACACCGCTTCACCAGGAGCAACATCACGCAGGAATTCAAAGCCCAGCGTATCCAGCGCCACGCTCTCAGACGCCACCATGTACTCGGTACGGCCGTCGCCGATATCGCGTTTGCCCAGCACCAGCGGGCGGATACCATTAGGATCGCGAAACGCCACCATACCGTGACCGATAATCATCGCCACACAGGCATAGGCACCACGGATCTGACGGTTGGTCGCTGCAATCGCGGCAAAAATATTGTCGGCTTCCAGCGGATAATGGCGGAAGTTATCCAGCTCGCTGGCGAAAATATTCAGCAGAATTTCTGAATCAGAAGTGGTATTGATGTGACGGCGCTTTTCTTCGAACAGCTTTTTACGCAGCTCATGCGCGTTGGTCAGGTTGCCGTTGTGGGCAAGCGTGATGCCATACGGTGAGTTGACATAAAAAGGTTGAGCTTCGGAGGCGCTGGAGCTGCCAGCCGTTGGGTAACGCACATGACCGATGCCCATATTGCCCTGCAAACGCTGCATATGGCGCGCTTCAAAAATATCGCTCACCATTCCGTTTGCTTTACGCAAACGGAAGCAGTTATTGGCATCAATGGTGATGATGCCTGCGGCATCCTGACCACGGTGCTGGAGCACCGTTAACGCGTCATAAATCGACTGGTTTACCGGCATAACACCGGCGATACCGACAATACCGCACATACGTCTTTTCCTCGTTCAGCAACGACCCAAAGTTTATACTTTGGGCAAGAAACTTGACGAGCTTTGCAGATAGTCAAAGAACCATCTGATGATGAAACTGAACTGCGGGATCAGCTGCGACTTACTCCAGTCTTCACTTTTCGACAGACCGGTAAATGTATCGAGAAAGAACAATATGGCGGCGACGATCAACGCCCCTCTCAGAGCACCGAAGCAGATCCCCAACACCCTGTCAGTACCCGACAGGCCTGTTTTCTCCACCAGCTGGCCTATCACAAAGTTAACGATAGCGCCGACGATAAGTGTCGCGATAAACAGTATCGCGATAGCAATCCCATTCCGAACCAGTTCGTCTTCAAAGCCCGTAAACCAGACAGACAGGTAAGTGTAGTAATGGCTGGCGACAAAGAAAGCACAACCCCAAGTCACCAACGATAATGCTTCACGTACAAAGCCACGGATCAGGCTAACCAGACAGGAAAAACCAATCACCGCGATAATGGCGTAATCAATCCAGACCATAAGTGTCCCACGATTTTACGCCCTGTCGTCCTGTTCGGGGCGCATTCTAACAGAAAAAGAAAACGTTTGCGTAGGGATTTCCTTTCCACGCGTAAATAAAAATGGCGCTGAAAAAATCTTCAACGCCATACGGTTTTATGCCTCTTCGGGCACTGCCGGATAGCGGTGTTAATACCGTATCCGACCGACATGAGACAGCCCCTTAATTAGGGGTATACCCCATCACAACCCCACTCAGGCCGGAGATTTTCTGCAGTTCCCCCAGCGAGTTTTTCAGCTTATCTCTGGACGCATCAGGCCCAACGAGAATTCGGGTTATTTTACCCTGTACCGGCGTTGACGGGGAAGTATATACCCGGAAGCCCGCACCACGTAACTTACCGACAATCTCATTGACCTTATCCGCATTTTTCAACGCACCAAGCTGCACAACGTAGGCTTTCCCGGTTGGTGCCGGCGCGTCTTCGACGACCGGTTTCGGTGCGGGTGCTGGAACGGGCGCCGGAGCAGCAGCAACAGGTTGCGGCTTCGGTTTAGGTTTTGGTGGCTCCACAGGCGCAGGGATAGGATCGAACTCTGCGTTGTTTGCTGCCGTCAAACGCGATGGATCCAACGACGGCGCGGCCGCATCACCGGCACGTACCTCTTCTGCGGCACCTTCCGGCGGTTGCGTTGGCAGTGCCTGCGTCGCCGCAGGCATCATGTCCGGTTCATCGCGATCGCCAGGTTTTGGTACCAGCGGGATCGCCGCAAACTCATCCTGATAATGTTTTTTCTGCCCGTCGAGCAGCCCGGGAAGCACAATCACCCCAAGCGCGACCAGCACAATCGTGCCAACTAATCGATTCTGAAACTTACTCGCCACCGCTTCTCCCCACGTCTAGTACTTCCATGACATGTGCGACAGTGTGAAACGATCCACACACCAACACGGTATCTTCTGGTTTTGCCGCGGCCAGGGCCGCAAGCCATGCCTGAGCCACGCTGTCATAGGCTTCGCCATTACCCAAGTGCTCCAGCAGTTGTTCTGCCGTTGCGCCACGCGGGCCTTCCAGAGGCGCACAATACCAATCGTCAACCACGCTTTTCAACCAGGCTAACGTACCGGCAATGTCTTTATCATGTAGCATACCGATAACCGCAAGTACGCGCCCACTTTTCACTAACTTTTTCAGACGTTCAGTCAAATATTCTGCCGCATGCGGATTATGAGCAACATCAAAAATCACCCGCGGTGACTCGCTCACAATCTGAAAACGCCCCGGTAAAATAGCCTGCTCGATACCTTCACGAATCGCCTGCTCGCTGACGTTAAGTCCGCTGGCTCTCAGTGCTGCCAGTGCGGTTGCGGCGTTAGGTTGCGGGACCTGCGGTAACGGCAGTTGCGTCAGCGTACCGTGGCTATCAGTGAATGACCAGTCGTTCTCTGTAGCCGAATAGCGCCAGTCCACACCACGGCGCTGCAGTATCGCCCCTGTCTCTTGCGCCACATCCGCGATGGTATAGGGCATTTCCGGTTCACCGACAATAGCCGGTTTCTCTGCACGGAAGATACCCGCCTTCTCGCGGCCAATGCTTTCGCGATCGGGCCCCAGCCAGTCAGTATGGTCAAGCGCAATGCTGGTGACCACCGCGACATCGGAATCGACGATATTGGTTGCGTCAAGACGGCCGCCTAAACCCACTTCCAGAATCACCACATCAAGCTGCGCCTGTTTAAACAGCCACAATGCTGACAGTGTGCCGTATTCAAAGTAGGTCAGGGAAATATCGCCGCGCGCCGCTTCAATCTCTGCAAACGAAGCGGTATGCGCAGATTCCGGCAACTCGCCCCCCTGCACGCGGACACGTTCTGTGTAGCGCACCAGGTGAGGAGAACTGTATACACCAACTTTATATCCGGCCGCGGTGAGCACGGACTCCAGCGTTCGGCAAGTCGTGCCTTTACCGTTGGTTCCCGCGACGGTAAAAACAAACGGCGCAGGTTTTAATACGCCCAGTTTTTGCGCCACCAGACTCACGCGTTCAAGACCTAAATCGATGGTTTTACTGTGCAGGTTTTCCAGATAAGAAAGCCACGAGGCCAGGGGCGACGTGGCTTGGGGAATACGTTTATTGTCCATGATGCCTGTAGATTCGTTACGTTGAGAAAAGCAAAAGGGCAGCGCCTGTGGCCCTGCCCTTTTCAGTTATCAGGCCTCTGATTCCTGATCGGGTACCGGAGGTACCACCTCACCTTCACGTGGTTCATCCGGATTCGGCGCGGGCAGATTCATCAGCTTCGCCAGAACACTTGCCAGTTTCAGACGCATTTCCGGGCGGCGTACGATCATATCGATAGCGCCTTTTTCAATCAGGAATTCACTACGCTGGAATCCCGGCGGCAGTTTCTCACGTACTGTCTGCTCGATAACACGCGGACCTGCAAAGCCGATCAGCGCTTTCGGCTCAGCAATGTTGAGATCGCCCAGCATCGCGAAGCTTGCAGAAACACCGCCCATGGTAGGGTCAGTCAGTACGGAAATGTACGGTAAACCGCGTTCCTGCATTTTTGCCAGCGCCGCAGATGTTTTTGCCATCTGCATCAGTGACATCAGCGCTTCCTGCATACGCGCTCCGCCAGACGCGGAGAAGCAGATCAGCGGGCAGTTGTCTTCCAGCGCCTGTTCAACCGCACGGACGAAACGCGCGCCGACGACAGAGCCCATGGAGCCGCCCATAAAAGCGAACTCGAATGCAGCTGCAACGACCGGCATGCCGTGAAGCGTACCCTTCATTACCACCAGCGCGTCTTTCTCACCGGTTTCTTTTTGCGCAGAAGCCAGTCTGTCTTTGTATTTTTTGGAATCACGAAACTTCAGCACATCTTTCGGCTCAAGCTCGCTACCCAGTTCCACAAGAGAACCTTCATCTAACAGGCTATGCAGGCGATTACGCGCCGACATGCGCATGTGATGGTCACACTTCGGACAGACCTCAAGATTACGTTCCAGCTCAGCACGGTATAAAACCTGACCGCAGCTATCACACTTGGTCCACACCCCTTCAGGAATGCTTGCCTTGCGGGTGGGAGTAATGTTGCTTTTAATTCGTTCAATCCAGCTCATTGGTGACCTTTCTGCCTGAACCCTAGTCAGCTTTGTTATAAGGGGCGCATAATGCCATTTTTGCCCCAAACAGACCATGAATGTTGCACATTAAAACATAACAGCCCGAAACTTTGGATAAAAAAGTGGTCGAACCGCTGAGTTACTTTCTATTTTGCAGCACGTGACGCAGCGCGCTTGTGGCGAATAACTTCAATTACGCCAGGCAATACCGAGAGGACGATAATCGCCACAATCAGTAATTTCAGGTTTTCCTGAACAATCGGCAGATCGCCAAACAAGTAGCCTGCATAGGTGAACAGCAATACCCACAGCAACGCGCCAACAACGTTATACATCGCAAAATGACGGTAGGACATGTGTCCCATACCCGCAACAAACGGTGCAAATGTACGCACAATAGGGACGAAACGTGCCAAAATAATCGTTTTGCCGCCATGACGCTCATAGAACGCATGGGTTTTATCCAGATAACTGCGGCGGAAAATTTTGGAATTTGGGTTGCTGAAGAGCTTCTCGCCAAACAACCGCCCGATGGTGTAGTTCACCGCATCGCCCACAATGGCCGCCACTATCATTAACGCCACCATCAGATGGACATTAAGATCGTTCGTTGGCAGTGCAGAAAGTGCACCGGCGACAAACAGCAGCGAATCTCCTGGCAGGAACGGCGTGACCACCAGTCCCGTTTCACAGAACAGAATCAAAAACAGAATAGCGTATACCCAGATACCGTATTCCGCGACCAGCTCCGCCAGGTGCACATCAATGTGCAGGATAAAATCGATGAGAAAGTAAATCAGATCCATAATTATGCCTTTATACGACTCAAATTAGTCCGCCAGAAATAGCGGGCCCATTGGCGGTTTTGGCAGATCAAATCGGTCAGGGTAATCCACCGCGACCAGATACAGACCTTCCGCCTTCGCCGTTGCTGCTGCTAACGTTCTGTCCTTTGCTGCTAACAGTTCTGCAATCCAGCTCTCCGGCTGGTTGTGGGCGCCTACTTCCATCAGGCTGCCGACAATATTCCTGACCATATGATGTACAAAGGCATTCGCTTTAATATCCACCACCACATAAGTGCCGAAACGCGTAACGTTTATATGCATCACATTACGCCACGGCGTGCGTGACTGACACTGCACTGCCCGAAACGAGGTAAAATCATTCTCGCCAATCAGGCACTGAGCCGCACGATGCATACGCTCAGCATCCAGCGGCTCATAGTAATGTGTCACGCCTTTACCCAAAACGGCGGGGCGCAACCGATGATTGTAGATGATGTAGCGATAACGGCGAGCCGTCGCGCTAAATCGGGCATGAAAATCATCCGGTACAGCTTTCACCCAGCGCACGGCAATGTCACCAGGTAAATTCGCATTTACCCCCAGCGTCCACGCCGCATCTTTACGTTGCGCGGTGGTTTCAAAATGCACCACCTGTCCCGTACCATGAACACCTGCATCCGTGCGGCCCGCACAAAATACAGTGATGCGTTCATTAGCAACCTGAGAGAGCGCTTTTTCCAGTTTTTCCTGAACGCTGCGCACTTCATTCTGGCGCTGCCAGCCATAATACTTGCTGCCGTCATACTCAATGCCCAGCGCAATTTTATGCGTTGACGGCTGTTGCAGGTCAGACATTAGTACAGGTACTCCTGCACCAGTTTTTCCGCAATTTTTACTGCCATCAATGCGCCGCCAAAGCGCACGTTATCCGCCACGGACCAGAACTGAACCTGCTCCGGCATACCATAGTCGTTATGTACGCAACCAATTGACAGGTGCGGTGTACCAGACGCATCGCCAACCTGGGTCGGGAAATCGGTCTCTTCTGACAGAACAATATCTTCACCACGAGAAAAGGCATCACGCGCCTCTTCTGCAGCCAGCGGGCGCAGCGCTTCAAAATTCACCATCTGCGCATGACCGTAGAACACCGGTGACTGCACGATGCTGGCTGAAATCAACAGACCATCATCTTGCATAATTTTACGGACTTCATCGACGATACGACGTTCTTCGCGCACACTGCCTTCGCGATCGGGCAACAGCGGCAGCATATTGAACGCCAGTTGGCGACCAAAGAAGTCATCCTCGTCAATCGGGATCCCGTTGAGCAATTTCGCACTTTGTCCGGCCAACGCGTCTACCGCTTTTTTACCGTGGGCAGAAGCCGAGATAATGTTGGTTACCGTAATCCGTGAAAGACCACCGTCATCGATCAGCGGTTTCAGCGCAGAAAGCAGTTGACTGGTCAGGCTGTTTGGCACCGCGATAACGTTGCGATTGCGGTAGTCCGCCAGTACAAATGGGTTAACGCCCGGGACGACCAGCGGAACGTCAGGTTCAAGCGCAAACAGGCCACTGCTGTCAATCACCAGACAACCGGCATTGGTTGCTTCTTCCACCCATGCCGCAGTGGCTTCAACTCCCGCAACAAAAAATGCCAGCTGTGCCTGGGTCCAGTCAAAGTCAGCGACATCCTGAACAATGACCGATTTACCGTTAAAACGCAGGTGTTCACCGGCACTTTCATTACGTGCCAGCGCATAGATTTCACCGACCGGGAACTGGCGTTCAGCCAGCGTATCGAGCAGGGCTTCGCCTACGGCGCCCGTTGCGCCCAGAATGGCAATATTCCAGCCTTCAGACATGGTGATTTACTCCAGAAATACATAAGCGTCCCTGTCGTATTATTCAACAGGGAGCATTAAGAAGACATTAATGTGCCGGATGATGAACGGCGTTAAAACCCAGCTTACACAACAGGGCTGCGGCAGCAGCGTCGTCACACATTACGTATAAAGACGACCACTCGCGACGTTCAAGATAATTCTTGCGCAGTTTATCAAATTCACCCGGAATTCCAGCGACTTTGCGCAGTGGCGCATCGTCGCGGCGCACATCATACACTAAATGAACCAGCCTTTTCAGTGTTGGCTGATCTAACGGACCATGCAAGGTAATACGGCCAAATTCCGGTGCGGGCAACAGCGTATTCAATGCAACGTGCTGCTCACGGCCAATAAATTTGCTATAGGCCTCAAAGACCTGCGTTGTCCCACGCGCTTTCCCTTCCAGGGTATAGCCGGCAATGTGTGCCGTACCAATGTCCGCTTTCTCCAGCAGCGCCACATTCAGATCCGGCTCGCCTTCCCAGACATCCAGCACGACGCTCAGCGACTGCCCGGCGTTGAGTCGGTTCAGTAAGGCGGAATTATCCACGACCGGTCCGCGGCAGGCATTAATCAGAATGGTTCCGGGCTTCAGGCGGCTAATCAGCGCCTCATCGGCCAGATGCAGCGTTTTGTACGGACCGTCTTTAAACAACGGCGTGTGGAAGGTCAACACATCTGCTTGTTCAACCAGTTCTTCCAGTGCGCGGAAATCGCCTTCGTCGCCCCGATCGGCACGCGGTGGATCGCACAGCAAGGTGCGGATCCCTAATGCTTCCAGTCGCGCCTGTAAACGCCCTCCCACATTACCTACACCAACAATACCGACCGTACGGTCACGTAACGTAAAACCATCGCGCTCAGCCAGCATCAGCAGTGCAGAGAAGACATATTCCACTACCGCAATCGCATTGCAGCCGGGAGCCGCTGAAAAACCAATGCCTGACTGCGCAAGCCAGGCATCATCCACATGATCAGTGCCTGCCGTTGCCGTACCGACAAACTTTACCGGTTTTCCACTGAGTAGCGATGCGTTTACTTTCGTCACCGAGCGCACCATTAAGGCATCCGCATCATCCAGTTCTGCGACGGGAATCGGGCGACCGGGAACCGCTTTGACCTCCCCCAAACGACTGAACAGTTCGCGGGCATAGGGCATATTTTCATCAACGAGGATTTTCACGTCTTTCTCACCTGTTTGAGAACGAGAGTTAACCGGGCAAGTGTGCCATAATCTCGCCGCCAGGCATACTGCGAGACCTGGTTAGCACAGATTTAAGGAACAGAGATGATGCAGCCCATTTCAGGTATGCCCGCACGCCCTCCCGGTGAAGGCCAAAACCCTCCTTCCGTTGCCGGTGAACAGCCACTGTCCACGCAGCAGCGTACCGTGCTGGAACGATTGATTACCCGTTTGATTTCGCTTACCCAACAGCAAAGCGCTGAGGTGTGGGCTGGAATGAAGCACGATTTGGGCGTTAAAAGCGATTCGCCGCTGCAGTCACGTCACTTCCCTGCCGCTGAGCAAAACCTGAATCAGCGTCTGGGGGTTGCTCAGCAGAATCATGCTAACCGTCAGGTTCTGTCGCAGCTCACTGAATTATTGAGTCAGGGAAATAACCGCCAGGCGGTGAGTGATTTTATCCGTCAGCAGTACGGGCAAACGGCGCTCAGCCAGCTCACGCCTGAGCAGTTGAAGAACGTTCTCACCTTGTTGCAACAAGGGCAGCTTTCAATTCCGCAGCCGCAGCAGCGGCCGGCAACCGATCGCCCTTTATTACCCGCCGAGCACAATACGTTGAATCAGTTGGTCACTAAGCTGGCTGCCGCCACGGGAGAGTCGGGGAAAATGATCTGGCAGTCCATGCTGGAACTGTCTGGTGTAAAAAGCGGCGAGCTGATCCCGGCAAAACAGTTCACCCATCTGGTGACATGGCTGCAGGCGCGCCAGACCCTCAGCCTGCAAAATGCGCCGACGCTGCAAACGCTGCAGGCGGCGCTAAAACAGCCGCTGGAACCAAATGAGCTAACAACCATAAAAGAGTATGCGCAGCAAACGTACCAGATCCAGCCGCAAACGATCCTGACAGCGGTACAAGTGCAGGACTTGCTGAATCAAATTTTCCTGCGCCGCGTGGAACGTGACCGGGAGCAGGAATTAAACGATCCGCGTCATCTTCAACCCATTTTCAGCCCGTTCGCGCCGGTGATTGAAACGGTAAAAACACTGTCGGCACGACCAGGGCTGATGTTTGTCGCCTTGCTGGTAGCATTAGCCCTGTTCTGGTTGCTTGCTTAACCTTTTCGCAGAGTCAGCAGCGTCACGAAAATGCCCACTACAGCGGAAATCGCCCCGGCAAGGAATACCGAGGAGTAACCGTACGCAGTGGCCAGAACCCCGGCGACAGGACCGCTTATGCCGTAGGAGATATCCTGAAATGCGGCGTAACCGCCGAGAGCCGTACCACGAACCTGGGCAGGCACTCGCTTCACGACCTCCACGCCCAGCGCCGGGAAGATCAGCGAACACCCGGCACCGGTTAATGCGGCTCCCAGCAGTGCAATCCAGGCGGATGGAGCCTGCCACAGTAAAATCAGGCCCGCAGTTTCAACCAGCAAAGAGACAACCGCGACCTTCACCCCGCCAAACCTGTCTGGCATCCAGCCAAACAGAATACGCATCAGCACAAACGCGCTACCAAACGCAGTCAGGGTAAACCCTGCCATCGTCCAGCCATTGCTGACAAAGTAGAGCGAAATAAAAGTACCGATTACCGCAAAACCAACGCCCTGCAGCGCCAGGCCCAGACCCGGTTTCCAGATAAGCCCCACCACGCTCCACAAGGAAGGACGCTCTCCTGCATGGGCAGGGACTTTACGGACGGTACCGTTGAACGCCCATGCCAACAGCGGTAATACCATCGTGGTACCTGCCAACGCCGCGAAGCCAAAATGGCTGTGGATCAGCAGCCCCAGCGGTGCACCGGCCGCCAGCGCGCCGTAAATCGCCATTCCGTTCCACGACATCACCTTACCGGAGCGTGTTGGCCCGACCAGCCCAAGCCCCCAGGTCAGCGTGCCGGTGAGCAGTTGGCTTTCACCAAAACCGAGAATTAAACGTCCGACAATCAACAACGCAAACTTCACCGGAACGGAAACGGGCAAAAGCGCCGCTAGCAACCACGCTGCACCCGCCAGCGCACAGGCAAACATCCCCTGCAGCGCCGAGCGCTTGGCGCCATACTGATCGGCTAACCTACCGGCATAACCACGTGTTAATACCGTTGCCAGAAACTGGATGCCCACAGCGATACCGACCATGGTATTGCCATAGCCCAGCTCCTGGTGCACAAACAGAGGAATAACGGGCAAAGGTAAACCGACCGTCATATAGGTCAGGAAAACCGCAAAAGCGATACGAAACAGCGAAAAATTCGCCGAAGGTGTTTTTTCTTGTTGGGTTACAGCTGTCATGCGTTACTCCAAAATGCAGAGTAAGGCGAGGAATGTCCACGCCCCCTCTACCTGACTATCAGGATTAAGGTGCGTTGGATAACGTTAAACGCTTACGCATTATCAAGAGGATAATGTTGAAGCTGGAGTCTGCCTGCGAGTGGCCCTGGCTGTCAACTGTGAAAGCATAGCCGTGCGTGTCAAAGCGGTGATTTCTCTACGAACAAAAAGGGAAATACCGCATCAATGCCTTTCGCTCTGAACCGCCCGGTTACCTGTTCACGCTGCTGCGGCGTCAGGAGCAGGAACATCATATCCCAAATCTCTTTGGGTCCTGCTTCCTGCACGATGTTGCGATCTGGTGCTTCTGTTTTCTCATTTTCATTCAGATACGAGCGTACATACAGTGGGAACACAGAAATATGAAATTCCTCGGCCTTAGATTTCGCACGCTTGCGCTTAACGCCCTCTTTCCCTTCACTGTAAGTATTTAAGCGCAGGCGAACAGCGGGTGCGCTTCCTGGAAACCCCGGTAATTCAAGACACTCCTTTACCGTGAACCACTCTTTTACCATCAGTTTCTTTCCTTTCTGCTGATGAAATAAAAATATTTTTTCTTTTTCGCGAAATTTCAAATTAATTCTGGCAATATTCCTACGATAAAAAGAAAGTAACGTTCTTTTGTCTTTCTAATTTATAACCTGAAAAATATCGGTACCGATAACACATCTTCTTAGGATTACAGAATGGAACAAAAAAGCCAAGACTGGCATCGTGCAGATATTAAAAGTGCACTGGAAAAAAGAGGCATTACACTCAGAGAATTGTCACGTTCGGCGGGTTTATCTCCTGACTCGCTGCGTAATGTATTTACCCGCAGTTGGCCGCGTGCAGAACAGATCATCGCACAGGCGCTGGAAACCACGCCGGACGTAATTTGGCCGTCACGCTATCTCACGAAATCAGCAAAAAAAGTCGTCACAAAGAATAACCATCAATTATAAATATATTATCCATAATTTACCCGGCAGATTGATTAATATCTCAATCAAATATATTTACGATATTAATAGCACTATCGGCTATTCCCATCAGATTAAATCCTGTTAAAGCAATACGCGAACTTATTACCTATTCCATTAACAGGAGTCATGATGAGCTGGAATAAAACAACAGCGGTTAGTTATGCTAAATCACACGCGAGTTCACATTCTCAAGGACGCTGCGCGGAATTTACCCGCAAAGCCATTCAGGCAGGAGGTATCACTCTTGGGCATACTTATCATGCTAAAGATTATGGCCCCATGCTAAAAAGTGCCGGTTTCAGCCCCATTGGCCACTTTGAACAGCCCCGAGAAGGAGATGTCATCATCATTCAGCCGTATGAGGGAGGAAACCCAAGCGGTCATATGGCGATATTTGACGGCCAGGAGTGGTACTCCGATTTTAGACAGCGTGATATGTGGGCGGGGCCTGGCTATTGGGCGGCAAAACCGTCATACACCATTTACAGGAAACAGTAATGAAAGCGTTCTCGTTGATTGCTCTGGTTTTGTTACTTTGTGGCTGTTCTTCATTCCACCGTGACAGCACTCAGGATGTTAAACAATTCTATCTCGCATGGATGTCCGCATACACACAAGATCGAGACACGTCCGCACTCATGCAACGCTATGTGGCAAAAGACGTTATCAATCGTCTGACGCTGATTGATACACTTTACGAGCAGGAAATACAGGATTCTGACTACTTTATGTACGTGCAGGATTACGACCCAGAATGGATCCTGCAGTTACGGGTTGGACCGGCTCAACCCTTTCTCGGTGGCGAAAAGGTGGAAGTGCAATTAGGTGGGCCGACAGGCGAAGCACCCATGCTGCTGGAAGTGTATACGCGTTGGGAAGACAGGCGCTGGAAAATTTATCGCGTTCGCGATATTAGCGATCGTTATGAACAGCCCATCTACAGTACCGGGGATATTACCCGTGCGAAAGCATGGTCTGCGGAGATCGCACCGGAGTACGAAAAGATGAATAAGTAGAAAAGGGAGCCTGACGGCTCCCTTTCGTGTACTGCATGAGCCGAGACTTATGCTTTCAGCTTACGCATAACCAGCGTGGCGTTGGTGCCGCCAAAACCGAAGCTGTTAGACATAACAGTCGTCAACGCTTGCTCGGTCGGTTTAGTCACGATGTTCAGACCTGCCGCCTGCTCATCCAGCTCTTCAATGTTGATGCTTGGCGCGATAAAACCGTGCTCCAGCATCAGCAGAGAGTAGATAGCTTCCTGAACACCAGCCGCCCCCAGTGAGTGACCGGTCATGGCTTTGGTTGCAGAAATGGCCGGGCTGTTATCGCCAAAGACTTCGCGGATTGCACCCAGTTCCTTCACGTCGCCTACCGGAGTAGAAGTACCGTGGGAGTTCAGGTAGTCAATCGGGGTATCAACACCGTGCATCGCCATCTGCATGCAGCGAACTGCACCTTCACCTGACGGAGCAACCATGTCTGCGCCATCAGACGTTGCGCCGTAACCTACGATTTCAGCGTAGATGTGCGCGCCACGAGCCAGTGCGTGTTCCAGTTCTTCGACAACAACCATACCGCCGCCGCCTGCGATAACAAAACCGTCACGGTGTGCATCATAAGTACGGGAAGCTTGAGACGGGTTGTCGTTATATTTGGTAGACAGCGCGCCCATTGCGTCGAACTCGCACGCCATTTCCCAGCACAGCTCTTCGCCGCCGCCAGCAAAAACGATGTCCTGCTTGCCCAACTGAATTTGTTCAACAGCGTTGCCGATACAGTGTGCAGAAGTCGCACAGGCAGAGCTGATGGAGTAGTTAACGCCGTGGATTTTGAACGGTGTCGCGAGGCAGGCAGAAACGCCGGATGCCATCGCTTTGGTGACCACATACGGGCCAACCGCTTTCAGACCGCGCGGGCTACGCATTGCGTCAGCACCGAAGACCTGAAAACGCGGGGAGCCGCCGCCGGAACCTGCAATCAGGCCAACGCGCGGATTGTTCTGGTAATCTTCTGCAGCAAGGCCGGCATCAGCCACTGCCTGCTCCATAGAAAGGAAAGCATAGATGGATGCGTCGCTCATAAAGCGCACTACTTTGCGGTCAATGAGGCCAGTGGTATCCAGTTTTACGTTGCCCCAGACGTGGCTACGCATGCCGGAGTCCTTCAGCTCCTGAGAGAAAGTGATCCCTGAACGTCCTTCACGCAGAGATGCCAGGACTTCCTGCTGGTTATTACCGATGCTGGAAACGATGCCCAAGCCAGTAATCACTGCACGTTTCATTCAATACCTCTGTAAGTCGCACTATTTTAAAGTTTCGAGTGGCACAATAGCGTACACTTGTACGCCGAACAAGTCCGATCAGCCATTTAATGTGGAAATTTGCGCAGCCAGGCACTCCTCGTTAAGATCGGGGCACAGCCTGTCAGACGAGTAACTTACGTGAAACAATACGCTATACAACCTGCCAACCTTGAATTCAACGCTGAGGGTACACCTGTTTCCCGAGATTTTGATGATGTCTATTTTTCCAATGATAACGGGCTGGAAGAGACACGTTACGTTTTCCTCGGTGGCAACCACCTCGCCGAACGTTTTCCTGTGCACCCTCGCCCGGTGTTCGTGGTGGCAGAAAGTGGCTTTGGTACCGGGCTAAACTTCCTCACGCTCTGGCAGGCATTCGCCACCTTTCGCAACGCACACCCTGACGCTACCCTGGAAAGATTACATTTCATCAGTTTTGAAAAATTCCCGCTGACGCGTGAGGATCTGGCGTTAGCGCATCAGCACTGGCCGGAACTGGCGTCGTGGGCAGAGCAACTCCAGGCACAGTGGCCACTGCCGCTGGCTGGTTGCCATCGTCTACTGCTTGATGAGGGGCGGGTTACTCTGGATCTGTGGTTCGGTGACATCAACGAACTCACCGGAAAGCTGGACGAGTCCCTGAACCAACAGGTTGATGCCTGGTTTCTGGACGGCTTCGCCCCGTCAAAAAATCCGGATATGTGGACGCCAACACTCTTTAATGCCATGGCTCGACTGGCCCGACCGGGTGGTACGCTGGCAACCTTCACTTCGGCTGGTTTTGTACGCCGGGGATTGCAGGAAGCCGGATTTACAATGCAGAAGTGCAAAGGTTTTGGTCGAAAACGTGAAATGCTGTGTGGCGTGATGGAACAGACGATGACGCCTCCTTCATCAGCACCGTGGTTTTTGCGTACAGGAACGAAGAAACGTGAAGCGGCCATTATTGGCGGTGGTATTGCCAGCGCATTACTGTCTCTGGCGCTACTGCGCAGAGGCTGGCAGGTCACGCTCTACTGCGCTGACGATAAACCCGCGCAGGGTGCTTCCGGCAATCGTCAGGGCGCACTCTATCCGTTGCTCAGTAAACATGATGCGGCGATTACGCTTTTCTTCCCCACCGCATTTACCTTTGCTCGTCGCCTGTACGATGCCCTACCCGTTAATTTTGCCCATGACTGGTGTGGTGTCACGCAACTCGCCTGGGATGAGAAAAGCCAGCAGAAAATCAGCCAAATGTTGTCCCTTGAACTGCCCGATGCGCTCGCCGTCGGGGTGGACGCAGACCAAATCTTGCAAACCACAGGCGTTGTGACCGAATGTGATGGCATCCAGTATCCGGCCGGCGGATGGCTGTGTCCGGCACAGCTCACCACTGCCGTGCTCGACTATGCGACAACGCTTGGGTTACGTACCCAGTACCAACACACCCTGACCTCACTTGCTCATCACACCGATAGCTGGCAGCTGCAGTTCGCCAGCGGAGAAGCGGTAACACATGAGGTCGTGGTTCTGGCGAACGGGCACTGTATTCACCGTTTTGAACAGACTCAATCACTACCGGTGTATTCCGTTGGCGGTCAGGTAAGTCACATTCCCACGACGCCTTCGCTTTCCACACTGCGTCAGGTTCTGTGCTACGACGGCTACCTTACCCCGCAAAATCCGGAAAATCAGCAGCACTGTATTGGCGCCAGCTATCATCGGGGGAGTGAAGAGACGTCATTCCGTCATGATGACCAGCAACAAAACCGTCAGCGTTTGATCGACTGCTTGCCGAATGCGGCATGGGCAAAAGAAGTGAATGTCAGTGACAATGCTGCCCGTTGCGGCGTCCGTTGTGCCACGCGCGATCATTTACCGATGGTCGGTAATGTGCCGGACTATAACACCACTCTCGATCAGTATGCCCGGCTTGCAGAAGACAAAGAACATGCTTTAAGCGCACCAGTATACCCGGATTTGTTCATGTTAGGCGCGCTGGGGTCACGTGGGCTATGTTCTGCCCCGCTATGTGCAGAAATTCTGGCCGCGCAAATGAGTGATGAACCGATCCCAATGGATGCCAGCACGCTGGCGGCGCTGAATCCGAATCGTCTGTGGGTACGGAAGTTATTGAAGGGCAAAGCGGTGAAGTAAGATACCATCTCATTATTGCCTGATGCGCTGCGCTTATCAGGCCTACAACCCCAATCTGAATCGTTTGTGGGTAAAAAAATCGTAGGCCGGGTAAGCGTAGCGCCACCCGGCAAGCTGAGAATGCCGGATGGCGGTCGGCTACGGGCAATGATTATTTTGTCGCCTTCTGGAACAAGGTGTCCCACATCTCTTTCACTAATGCCTGGTCACGTGGCGAGAGTTCGCCCGCACTGATGGCTTTCTCCAGGCTGCTGGTCACATTGGCGTACAATGCTTCAGCGGAATGGTCCTCACCACCGTCCAGTTCAGCAACGGCCAGCGTCAGGTGCCCACGCAAGTAACCACTGGCAAACAACTCATCATCGCTGGCGTGCTCTACCATATCGTCGATTAATGCCAGAATGCGTGATTCAAACTCCGCGATCATCTTCTTTCCTCATTGTAAACGTGGCATCGGCGTCAGTTGAGCGCTTCGGGCCACGGGAATTGTTCCGCCTTAAGTTCAGGCGTGTGATAATAATTCTGTAGTGCGTTAATGAAACGCGCCGGGCGTTCGGGGATCCCCTGTTCCAGGTACTCCATCACCTGGGCATGAACGCGACGCTGGAATACCACGCGATCCGGTTCAAAGTCCCCTTCCAGGTTGTCGCAACTGACGTTAAACGGGTAGCCCGCCGCCATGCAAAACAGCCAGTCAAACGCCTGCGGCTTCACTTCCACATCTTCAAACTGGCATTGCGTCTTCGCGTCGCGGCCATCGGGGCAGTACCAGTAACCGAAATCGACCAGCTCACGGCGCGCCTTACCAGCGATGCACCAGTGTGAGATTTCGTGTAACGCGCTGGCGTAATAACCATGCGCAAAAACGATACGGTGATACGGTAATTCCGCATCAGCAGGAAGATAGATCGGTTCGTCGTCGCCTTTAATCAGACGGGTATTAAATTCATCGGCAAAGCAGCCGTTAAAAATCTCAATTAACTGTTCGTAGTGATGGGTATTATTCATTAGTTCATCCCCAGCCAGTGGAGAATCTCCTGTCCATGATTATCATAAAGTAATTTGGCACTCATCACTGCGGAAACAATGACAATCATCGGCCGAATGAGTTTTTGTCCTTTGCTGAGCACCAGTCGCGACCCCATCCGTGCGCCAATAAACTGGCCAATGAGCATCACAAACCCAGTCGCCCAAATCACTTTGCCGCCGAGAGCAAACAGCAATAGCCCGCCAATATTCGATGTGGCATTTAATACTTTGGCATGGGCTGTCGACTTCGCGAGGTTATAGCCACACAGCATGACAAAGGCCAGCGCGTAAAATGATCCCGCTGCCGGGCCAAAAAAACCGTCGTAAAAGCCAACACAGCCACCGGCTACCAGTGCGAAAGGCAACCCGTGCAATCGACGCTGTCGGTCTTCTTCCCCGATTTTCGGCATCAACAGAAAGTAAAGGCCAATACAGATAACCAGAACCGGCAGGATCTGGCGCAGAATATCTGACTGCACGTGCTGAACCAATAGCGCGCCGCTCATTGACCCGATAAAGGTCATGAAGATATTGAGCTTCTGATCCGCCAGGTTAACCACTCCCCGGCGAATAAAATAGAGGGAGGAAGAAATAGATCCCCCGCAGGCCTGCAGCTTATTGGTCGCCAGCGCTTGCGCAGGTGGCATCCCGGCCGCCATCAATGCCGGAATGGTGAGTAAACCACCGCCTCCGGCCAGAGAATCAATAAAACCTGCCAGCATCGCCACAAAAAAAAGCACACCTAACAGCAGTGGCGACACCATAAACAGAGAGGCAAAATGATCCATTAGAGTACATGCTCGTCCAGTAGCGCCTGGCAGGAAGGTGGCAACGGCGGCGGTGTCTTCTTCTCAGGCTTGGTGGTTCCAGGTTTTGGAGGTTCGAACCAGCTTTGCAGCTCTGCGCCACAGCCGTCACCCGGTGGCGGTAACGGTTGATCTTCGCACTCAAGGCTGTCCGCAGGGCAACGTAACCGCACGTGCATATGCGCACGATGCTGGAACCACGGCCGCACTTTACGCAACCAGTCCCTGTCGGTCCCTGCATCCAGGCAAAGTTGCTGCTTAATCGCCGGGTTCACGAAAATACGCGTTACTTCATTATCTTTTGCCGCCAGCCTAATCAGGCTGAAAATCTCCGGCTTCCACAGTGACGGCACGACACGTTTGCCATCCTGTGAGACCAAATCTAACGCCTGCGGTCGCAGCAGTTGCGACTGGGTCCAGCGCGTTTTCGGCAGTTGTAAGAAAATATCCACATCCAGTCCCGTCTGGTGGCTGGCGTGACCGCCATTGAATCGCCCACCGGCCGGCATACCCATATCACCGATTAACACCGTACCCAGCCCCTGACTATTGGCCTGATTACTCAGGCGCTGGATAAACCTCACCAGGTCCGGATGGCCAAAGTAACGACGCTGATCGGTGCGCATCACCTGATAGTGTTCTGACTGTACCGGAAGCGTATCCGCCCCCACGATACAGCCATTGGAGAATGCGCCGATAGACTGTGCGCTACCCGCAACCGGATGAGTAATTTTCTGCCAGGGCGTCGCCGCCAGACAGGCGGTGCTGGCAAGCAGAGCCAGCACCGCAAGTGCCGTTTTTTTCATTTCTTACCAGCGTGGAATGTCAGTCTTCACATCCGCATTTTGCGCCCGCTGGCGCAACAGGTGATCCATCAACACAATAGCCAGCATCGCTTCTGCGATCGGCACAGCGCGGATCCCAACGCACGGATCGTGACGTCCTTTGGTTACCATTTCGACTTCTTCACCAAAGCGGTTGATAGTACGCCCAGGCACAGTGATGCTGGACGTCGGTTTCAGCGCCATATGGGCAATAATTTGTTGCCCGCTGCTGATCCCGCCCAAAATGCCACCCGCATGATTACTCTGGAAACCGTCTTTGGTGATCTCATCACGGTTCTGACTGCCACGTAGCGCCACAACGTCAAAACCATCGCCAATCTCTACGCCTTTTACAGCGTTAATGCTCATCAACGCATGCGCGATGTCGGCATCAAGACGGTCAAAAACAGGTTCACCAAGACCCGCCGGCACACCGTCAGCAACAACGGTGACTTTGGCGCCAATGGAGTCGCCCTCTTTTTTCAACCCGCGCATCAATTCATCCAGCGCTTCGATTTTATCCGGGTCCGGGCAAAAGAAGGGATTCAATTCGACCTGAGACCAGTCTTTAATCTCCAGCGGAACATCGCCCATTTGAGTCAGACAACCACGGATTTTAACGCCGAATTTTTCCGCCAGATATTTCTTGGCGATTGCTCCCGCCGCTACACGCATTGCCGTTTCACGAGCGGATGAACGTCCACCGCCACGGTAATCACGCAAGCCGTATTTCTGCTCGTAGGTATAGTCGGCGTGTCCTGGACGGAAAACATCCTTGATGGCACCATAATCCTGAGAACGCTGATCGGTATTTTCAATCAGCAGGCCAATACTCGTACCGGTGGTGACGCCGTCGAATACGCCGGAGAGGATCTTCACTTGATCCGGTTCCCGACGCTGGGTAGTGTAACGCGACGTGCCCGGACGACGCCTGTCGAGATCGTGCTGCAGGTCGGCTTCAGTCAGAGGAATGCCCGGCGGAACACCATCAACGATACAACCGAGCGCCAGCCCGTGTGATTCGCCGAAGGTTGTTACGCGAAAGAGTTGCCCAATTGTATTTCCTGCCATCACGGCTCCGTTATGCGTGTTGTGTATCTGCGCGTGTATTTAGTCTTTGTAAATGCTGAAGTGCTCACGAGCGGCGATCAACTGCTCTTTGGTCAGCATGAATACACCGTCTCCACCGTTGTCGAATTCCAGCCAGGTAAACGGCACATCAGGGTATTGCTCTATCAGATGTACCATGCTGTTTCCGACTTCACAAATCAGAATACCGTTATCAGACAGGTAGTCCGGAGCATTGCCCAAAATGCGGCGAGTCAGCTTCAGTCCATCACTACCGGATGCCAGACCCAGTTCAGGCTCATGACGGTATTCGTTCGGCAGGTCTGACATGTCTTCCGCATCAACATACGGTGGGTTAGTGACAATCAGGTCATACTGGATTTTCACCAGATCGCGGAACAGGTCGGAACGGATCGGCGTTACGTGATGAATCAGACCGTGCTCTTCAATATTGTGTTCGGTAACCGCCAGCGCATCCGTCGAAATATCAACCGCATCCACTTCAGCTTCCGGGAAGGCATAGGCGCAGGCGATAGCAATACAACCGCTGCCGGTGCACATATCGAGGATATGCTGCGGCTGCTCGTTGATAAGACCCGCAAAGCGGTTATTGATCAGCTCGCCAATAGGCGAACGCGGAACCAGCACGCGCTCATCAACATAGAATTCATGCCCGCAGAACCAGGCCTTGTTGGTCAGGTAAGCCACCGGAATACGCTCGTTGACGCGACGAATCACACGCTCAACAATACGATGACGCTCGCTGGATGTCAGACGTGCGGTACGCATGTCCTCAGGAATATCCAGCGGCAGATAAAGAGACGGCAGCACCAGCTGTACGGCCTCATCCCACGGGTTATCCGTACCATGGCCATACCAGATGTTCGCTGCGCTAAAACGGCTGACCGCCCAACGCAACATGTCCTGAATGGTATGCAGTTCACTCACTGCTTCATCGACGAAAATTTTATCCACGTATTCCTCCAGGGCATGCTCGCATTAAATTCGGCGGCTAGTTTGCCACGAAGACGGCGATAAATCAGCATTCACACGGAGCCTGAACGCGAAAATTGCGTTTTAAGCGATCGGATGCCCGTCGAGTCGGGTTAAACTAACGGAAAATAAAAGTTGAGACTCTCGAATGAAAAAGAAAACATCGCTCAGCGAGGAGGATCAGACGCTGTTTCGCCAGCTGATGACCGGCACGCGTAAAATTAAACAGGACACCATTGTTCACCGACCTCCACGTAAAAAAATTGCCGAGGTTCCGGTTAAAAGACTGCTACAGGAGCAGGCTGATGCCAGCCACTATTTCTCGGATGAGTTTCAGCCGCTGCTGAATACGGACGGCCCGGTAAGATACCTGCGTGCCGACGTCAGCCATTTCGAACTGAAGAAAATGCGCCGTGGTGATTACTCCCCGGAGCTGTTTCTTGATTTGCACGGATTGACGCAACAACAGGCCAAACAGGAGCTCGGTGCATTGATTGCCGCCTGTCGTCGTGAGCATGTCTTTTGCGCCTGCGTAATGCATGGCCACGGGAAGCACATTCTGAAACAGCAAACGCCGCTGTGGCTGGCACAACATCCGCATGTGATGGCCTTCCATCAGGCACCGAAAGAGTACGGTGGCGATGCCGCACTGCTGGTACTGATCGAAGTGGAAGAGTGGTTGCCACCGGAACTTCCCTGAGGCAGCAATTCAGAAACAAAAAGAGCCGCATTTGCGGCTCTTTTATTTTCCGGATGGCGATTCTGCCATATCCAGACGATGAAACATGGCACGGATTCGATTAAATCGCTTTTGCCATTTTCAAATTACACGGGCTCATCTGCCAGTTAAAAATGCCCTTTCCGCTCTCATCAAGCGTTACGCTGGCTATCGCAGATGTGGTAAACATCGGCGGCGTTTCACCTGGGCAAAGCTCAGACACCAGATATCCCACTAACGGTAAGTGAGAAATCACCAGCGCCGTCGCGATACCTTCATTGGCCAGAGCCTGTAAATAGGCGCTGACCAGACCGACATCGCCGCAGGGAGTCAGCTCCGGCAAAACATCCACACCGGCTGGCAGGTTCATACATTCTCCCACCACATCCAGCGTCTGTTCGGCTCGTAGGAACGGGCTCACCAGAACACGTTCGATATCCACTTTTTGACCTTTCAGCCAGTTCGCCATCAGGCGAGATTCGTCACAACCACAAGAGGTTAAAGGACGAACCGAATCACTGGCGGCATCGAGGGCCGCGTCGCCGTGACGCATGATAAAAACTTGCATATTGCACCGCTTTTGTTAACCAGAATCACCGACACGTTTACACAAAGCCCCTATTGGCAGTGGTAACTATGTGGTGGCTGGCATTGTGCCTTATCCATTCACCGAATGAAACGCTGTTTTTTACCTCAACGGCGTAAGTATAGTCAATCTCTGTTTACATTTTGAGCGTGACACATACATTCAGTGCGGATTCATCCTACCTTTGACCTCATGAATTCAGGTCAGTTTCCCCGATATTCCAGAATCTTTCACCACGTTCCGCCATCTGCAATAACTGTTCACACGGTGTAAACCGTGAACCATATTGCGTGGACAGTCGTTGCAGAACCGCAACCACTTCACCCGCACCGAGAGAATCCATATACCGGAACGGGCCGCCGAGGAATGGCGGAAAACCAATACCAAATACAGCGCCGATATCACCATCACGTGCGCTGCGGACGACCTGCTCACCAAAACAGCGTGCTGCTTCGTTAAGCATTAACATGACACACCGCTCGGCAATTTGCGGGGCTGCGAGTTGGCCCTGACCCTGGACGCCAATAAGCATATAAATTGCAGGGTCGACCTGTTTTTTGCTTTTACGCCCTTTCGCACCATAAAGATAGAAACCCCGACCATTTTTTCTACCTTTGCGATCGTCATTCAAAATTGAAGCAACAACATTTGCAGGCGCGCTAAAACGTTCTCCATATGCGGCCTCAAGCACTGGTATAATTTTAGTGCCCGTATCAATTCCGACCTCATCCAAAAGTTGGATTGGCCCTACCGGAAAACCAAACTTAACCAGCGCGGCATCAATCGTATCGACACGTTCGCCTTCGGTCAGCATGCGAATCGCTTCGTTGATGTAAGGCGCTAAAATTCGGTTAACGTAAAAGCCAGCCTTATCCTGGACAACAATCGGTGTTTTGCCCTGTTTTTTCGCTAACTTAACGGTTGTGGCAATCGTCTGTTCAGAGGTTGTTGCATGCGGGATCACTTCCACCAGTGGCATTTTTTCTACCGGACTAAAGAAGTGCAGACCAATTACCTGTTCAGGTCTGGCAGCATTAGCCGCAATATCACCAATAGGCAAAGATGAGGTGTTCGATGCAAAAATAGTATGAGGGGCACAATTCTGTTCAATTTCTGCCACCATCTGTTGTTTTAACGACAGATCTTCAAACACCGCTTCAATAATCAGATCACGATGAGCAAAACCGCGATAATCGGTGGTTCCCGAAATCAGCGCCAGTTGTTTGTCACGTTCACCTGCCTTGATATGACGGCGACGAACCTTCGTTTCAAGTTGATCCCAACTGTACTTCAGCGCGTGGTTGATTCCTTTAGCATTAATATCTTTGATGCGTACCGGCAAGCCACCTTTACAGGCAGTGACATAAGCAATACCGCCGCCCATCAGGCCACCGCCCAAAATACCGACGCTATTCAGCGGGCCAGGCTTCGCTTCACTGCCGGGATCCTTTTTCACATCGGTATTGGCAAAAAAGATGTTCCGTAGTGCCTTAGACTGCGAAGTCATCGCCAGCTCACCAAACGCGCGGGCTTCCGCCTCATAGCCGCTGCTGCTGCCCTGTGCGAGACCGGTTTCGATCACCTCAAGAATGCGGTCCGTTGCAGGGTAGTTGCCCAGCGTTTTTTGCGCCGTCTTTTTGCTGACCATACGAAACAGCAGCGCACGTCCCAACGGCCCCGCCAACACACGTTCACGTACGGGCAGCACCCGGTGCGCCGAACTGTCTTTTTTGGCCAGTTCAACCGCGGCTTCCAGCAAAATGGTCTGTGGTACAACTTCGTCCACCAACCCCACTTTTAGCGCCTGTTTTGCCCGGAGCTGTTTTCCTGTCAGGATCATATCCAGCGCAGTACTGACACCAATAAGACGAGGTAATCGCTGGGTTCCACCGGAACCGGGAAGCAGGCCTAACTGCACTTCCGGTAAACCCAGCACGGTTTTAACGTCATCGGTACAGATACGGTTATGGCAGGCCAGCGCCATCTCCAGCCCACCGCCCAAACAGGCACCATGAATCGCGGCGACAACCGGGATCGGCAATGCATTAATTTCCGCCATGATCTGCTGCCCCTGACGGGCCAGCGTTTCAGCTTCCTGCGCACTGCGGCAATCGCCTATCATATTGATATCGGCACCGGCGATAAAATTATCGGGTTTCGCCGAAATGAACACGACACCACGCAACGCTTTATTGTCGCGAATTTGTTTCAGAATGGCCCGAACCTGAAAAGCAAACTCCGCTTTCAGGGTATTCATTTTCTCTCCGGGCACATCAATGGAGACAACGGCGACGTTATCCAGACGCACGTTGAGCGTAAAAGCCGATGTCATTTCCATTATTCTGCCTCCAGAACCATTGCCGCACCCAGACCACCTGCCGCACATGCGGTGACTAAACCAAAGCCACCGCCACGACGCCGTAGTTCATGGAGGGTTTGGGTGATCATTCGTGCACCAGTTGCGGCGAATGGGTGCCCATAGGCAATTGAGCCGCCCAATACGTTAAATTTACTGTCATCGACTTCACCTGTGGCATGGGAACGCCCCAACACTTCGCGGGCAAAACGCTCACTGCCCAGCAACTGGAGGTTCGCCAGCGTTTGTGCCGCAAAGGCTTCATGCATATCAATAAGCGTTAAATCCGCCATGGTTAACCCTGCGCGCTCCAGGGCAAGCGGGGTCGACCATGCAGGTCCCAACAGCATGTCCTGCCAGACATCAATGGCGGTAAAGGCAAAACTACGCAGATATCCCAGCGGTACCAGCCCTAACTCTTTCGCACGCGATTCCGTCATCACAATCACGGCCGCAGCACCATCTGTTAACGGCGTGCTGTTGGCCGCCGTAACGGTACCGTGTTTTCTGTCAAATGCCGGACGCAACCGGGCGTAATCCGCCATCGTCGAGTTACCGCGAATATTGTTATCTTCTGAAAAAGGATCTTTAAAGGGGGGCGCGTAGGTTGTCATCACCTCATCCGCAAGTTTTCCTTCAGACCATGCCTGAGCCGCGCGCTGATGAGAACGGTGCGCCAGCGCGTCCTGCTGCTCTCGGGTAATACCATAGGTTTTGGCCATTTGCTCGGCGGTATCCCCCATGCGTAAACCGGTGGAATATTCAGCAACAGCCGGTGGCACAGGCATCAAATCGCGCAAGCGCAATCGGGAGAAGAGCTTCAGACGTTGTCCGGTTGTGCGGGCTTTATTGACATCCACCAGTACTCGCGCCAGCTTTTTGCTGACGCCAATAGGCAGAACGGAAGAGGAATCTGCGCCGCCGGCAATCCCAGCACGAATAGTACCGGCCATCAGGCTTTCTGCAACATTCGCCACGGCCTGAAAGCTGGTTGCACAAGCCCGGCTTACGCTGTAAGCATCCGTATGCACATTCATCCCGGTTCCCAGAACGATTTCCCGGGCAATATTGGGGGCTTCTGGCATTTGAACCACCTGGCCAAAAACCAGCTGTTCAATCACGTCAGCGGGTATTTCGCTGCGGGCCAGCAATTCACTAACAACCATTTTTCCCAAATCAACGGCGGGAATGCCATGAAACGCGGTAGCCTGACGGGCAAATGGCGTACGCAATCCGCTCACGATGGCGATACGGTCGCCCTGGCGGGTAACCAGCGGTAAAGCCTGACTCATAACACTCCCCTGTAAAAAATAAAAACAAGTGGTCTGACCTGATCACAGTCTTAACCAATTTTTTACATTTAGCCAAGCGGGGAGAAAAGAAAGTGAGAGCTATGACACAGTGAATAGTCACTGACTGTTACGAAAATGCCCTTGCCACCAGGTGACAAGGGCATTAGCAGAAGGGATTAACGCAAGCCCAGCTGGAAAATTAGCGTTTCAGCTTCACAGGCAAAAACAAAGTCGATATCCAGACGCACACCCTCAGACTCTTCAGTGAAAGTCGAGGTGATTTTGCAAGGTTCAGATTCCACGCTGCGTGCCTTCTCAGTCAGAGCGGCCAGCGTTTCTTCTGCCTCTGCGCGATTCGCGAACACGCGGCTGTAGGAAGCGGTGCAATCGGAGTTGTCCATGATGGTGCCAACATCCATACAGCAGCAAACCGGGGTTTCATCAGCACTGCATTTACTCATTGTAGATTTCCTCTGTATTCGCACCCGAGGTGCCAGATAAACGATAGGGACATTTTACGCTCCCATTATTCGCCTCTCCAGTCGTTAATTGTGCGAAATGAGATAAGTGACAGAAATCACACTTAAAAATGATCTAAAACAAAAATCGCCCAAACAGGTGAGTGCGCGCACCCGCAATTTTGCCAGCTGGATCGCGTTTCTTAGATCAGAATTGAAAATATTTATAAACATACTTGCAACATTCTGGCTGGTCCGACCTATACTCTCGCCACTGGTCTGATTTCTATGTGGTACCTCAGACCCTACACTTCGCGCTCCTGTTACGGCATGTAACATAGTTTGTATAAAAATAAATCTATGAGGTTATGGTCATGAGCCAGAAAACCCTGTTTACAAAGTCTGCTCTCGCAGTCGCAGTGGCAATTATCTCCACACAGGCCTGGTCTGCAGGCTTTCAGCTAAACGAATTTTCTTCCTCTGGCCTTGGCCGGGCATATTCGGGTGAAGGCGCTATTGCAGATGATGCAGGTAACGCCAGTCGTAACCCCGCGCTGATCATGATGTTTGATCGCCCTACTTTCTCTGCTGGTGCGATTTTCGTTGACCCGGATGTCGATATTTCCGGACGCTCACGTATTGGTAACGACGCCAGCCAGGATAATATCGCCCCAACCGCCTGGATACCGAACGTGCACTTTGTTGCCCCAATTAACGATCAATTTGGTTGGGGGGCGTCAGTTACCTCTAACTATGGTCTGGCAACGGAGTTTAACAATAATTATGCAGCCGGCTCGATGGGCGGAAAAACCGACCTGGAAACGCTCAACTTAAACCTGAGCGGCGCCTACCGTCTGAATAATCATTTTAGCTTCGGCCTCGGTTTTAACGCCGTCTATGCCAAAGCGAAGCTTGAGCGTTATGCAGGCGATCTGCCGCAGCAAATCGTTGCAGGCTCTGGTGGCCGGGTTCCTCCCGCACTGGCCGCACAATACCCGGCAGATACCCAGATTGCGCGCCTGAAGGGTGACGAATGGGGCTTCGGCTGGAACGCCGGTATTCTTTATGAAGTGGATAAAGACAACCGTTACGGTTTCACCTACCGTTCGGAAGTAAAAGTTGACTTCGACGGTGATTACCGCAGCAGCCTGCCATCAATGGACCGTATTCCCGCGCAGTTGCGCCCGGTGTTCGCGAGCCTGCCTGCTGGCACTAACGGCAACACAATCGACGGTTCACTTGATCTGAACCTGCCAGAAATGTGGGAGTTCTCAGGTTATAACCGCGTTGCGCCACAGTGGGCGGTTCACTACAGCATGGCATATACCAGTTGGAGTCAGTTCCAGGAGCTTAAAGCAAAAGGCAGCAACGGCCAGACTCTGTTCTATAAAGAAGAAGGTTTCAAAGATTCTTACCGTATCGCGCTGGGTACTACCTATTACTACGATGATACCTGGACATTCCGTACCGGTATCGCCTTCGATGATAGCCCAGTTCCAGCTAACCGCCGTTCCATCTCTATTCCGGATCAGGACCGCTTCTGGCTGAGTGCGGGTACCACCTATGCGTTTAATAAAGATGCTTCATTGGATGTCGGCATTTCTTATATGCACGGTCAGAAAGTGAAATTCGAAGAAGGCCCGTACTCCTTCGAATCAGAAGGGAAAGCCTGGCTGTACGGTATGAACCTGAACTACGCATTCTGATTTTCATCAGACGTAAAAAAGGTGAGCTTTTTAGCTCACCTTTTTATTTGCCTCAATTCCTTACTCAGAATCGATCTCTTTTAACTCATCCTGAATATCTTTTGCGTTCGGGTTTTCTTCGGGTTTGAGTTTACCGCCATTCGCAATAAAGTCATGACGCTGGAAGTAAGCTTCACGCACCATGATGTAAGGATCTGAAGATTGGCGCAGCAGCCCGTCAGAATCGAGCAGTTGCGCACGCGTTTCAATTCCTTCAACCGTCCATTTACCTATCGACAATGGCCAGGTTAACCAGGACAGAACCGGATACAGCGTATCTACCATATCGCCGCCATCATCACGCAGCGTGAAACTGCCGTAGAACGGAAGCTGCATATATGGACCGTAACCTACATCATAGTGGCCTAATGTGCTGCCGAAGCGGTGTGGTTCAACACGCTGCAACTTCGGATTCGCCATCCCCGCCACATCAATAAACCCGCCCATACCTAGCAAGGTATTCAGGAAGAAACGGGTAAAATGCACCATCCCCTGATAGGGGTCGCCTTGCAGGAAATAGTTAACCATGACAGCCGGTTCTTCAAGGTTGCCCGTAAAGTTGCTCAAACCATTACGGGCCGGTTGCGGAACATAATCACGCCAGGCTACAGCCACCGGGCGAACAACATATGGATCCAACACATTAAAGTTGAAGTTGTACATGGTGCGGTTGAACCCTTCAAATGGGTCCGAACGCCCCTGCTGTTCAGTACCGGAGCTCGCACACCCCACCAAAAGTGTGGTTCCCAGCGCAAGCGCCGACAGGCGAAGCTTCATAAGTGTCTCCCTGTGTATTATGGCTATCGCTGATTGCCATCCATGACGGAACGATGATGTATCCGCCTGATTAGATGTGAGCGATTGTAACAGCACGTCAATCGATGTCTATATGCCCTAACTTACTGATTTGATCATAGCCTGGTAATACAGACACAGTGATGGTTCATTTTAACGAAGCCAATAAAAACATGCGTTACCATTTTTGCGATTTCAGACTTTATCCACCAGCCTTCAAATAAAAACCGCTACGCTTTAGCAATACGTGCTTATTCAGGATCCTGGTATGAATGACATCGAAAAAGAGAAGATTGATCGTCACAGCGACGAACTCCAGGTGGAAAGCGAAGAAAAGCGGAGCGGAAAAAAGATAGAACTCAATGAGGACAGACTCCCCTCACGTGCAATGGCGATCCACGAGCATATCCGCCAGGACGGAGAAAAAGAGATGGAACGCGACGCGATGGCGCTATTGTGGTCAGCCATCGCTGCCGGACTGTCAATGGGAGCCTCACTGCTGGCAAAGGGAATTTTTCACGTACAACTGGAGGGTGTTCCCGGCGGATTTTTGCTGGAGAATCTCGGTTATACTTTCGGCTTTATTATTGTGATTATGGCCCGCCAACAACTCTTTACGGAAAATACCGTCACCGCCGTCTTACCCGTTATGCAAAACCCCACCCTCGGCAATTTTGGTCTGTTGATGCGTCTGTGGGGCGTAGTACTACTGGGTAATATTGTGGGCACCGGGGTTGCAGCATGGGCGTTTGAATACATGCCGATTTTTGATGAGGCGACCCGCGACGCCTTCATCAAAATAGGCATGGATGTAATGAAAAATAACCCGACGGAGATGTTTGCTAATGCCATTGTCTCCGGATGGTTGATTGCCACGATGGTCTGGATGTTTCCCGCCGCCGGAGCCGCAAAGATTGTCGTCATTGTCCTGATGACCTGGCTGATTGCCTTAGGCGATACCACACATATCGTCGTGGGTTCAGTTGAAATTCTCTATCTGGTCTTTAATGGAACACTGCACTGGGGCGACTTTTTCTGGCCTTTTGCCTTACCGACACTGGCCGGAAATATCTGTGGCGGGACATTTATCTTTGCGCTGATGAGTCACGCGCAGATCCGCAATGACATGAGCAATAAACGCAAGGAAGAAGCCAGGTTGCAAGCAAAGCGGGAAGCACAACCGCAGAAAAACCAGAAAAAACAGACCTGAATGGCGACTGTTTGAGCAGTCAGGCAGCCTGAGACTTACCGTTGAGAGTAAAAAACGCTATACTCGTGCCGCTTCGTCCCCTTAGTTAAATGGATATAACGAGCCCCTCCTAAGGGCTAGTTGCAGGTTCGATTCCTGCAGGGGACACCATGAACACTTCTCACAAAGTCCAACACAGTACATAACTCATTGATTTTAGTTCATACCTTTTATTTTATTCGTCCAGTAAAGTGCCATTATTTCTAATGGAATCTATACATTTTTGCGTATAACATTGTGTATAACTGAGTTCGATCTTTTTTCTATACACATGCTGCTATCTGACATCCAAATAAAAAGAGCAAAACCGAAGGACAAACCCTATACGCTTAACGATGGTATGGGGCTATCACTCCTCATCGACACAGCGGGCAGTAAAGGCTGGCGTTTCCGCTATCGCTTTGCAGGTAAGCCTAAGATGATTTCCTTCGGCGTATATGGCGATGTGTCATTGGCACAGGCACGTGCTAAACGTGATGAAGCGCGTTCGATGTTAGCCAAAGGGATCAACCCAAGTGAAGCCAGAAAAGCAAATAAGATTGCTTTGCAGTTCGCGCATGAGAACAGCTTTGAGTCTGTGGCCAGAGAATGGCACTCATCGAAAAAAACCACCTGGTCAGAGGGGTATGCAAAAGAGGTTCTCAACTGCATGGAAAAGGATATTTTTCCTTTTATCGGTCAGCGCCCAATTGAGCAGATTGAACCACTAGAGCTGCTAACCGTCCTGCAAAAAATAGAGAAAAGAGGTGCGCTAGAGCAAACCAGCAAGATCCGCCGCCGTTGTGGTGAGGTACTTCGTTATGCTGTTGCCACTGGAAGAGCAAAGTATAATTTTGCACCCGATTTAGCTATCGCACTCAACAAACCTAAAACTCAACACTTCCCGTTCCTGACTGAAAGCGAGTTGCCCGAGTTCGTCAATGCTCTGGATAACTATCAGGGCAGTTTAGTCACCAAATACGCCACGCAGCTGTTGATGCTAACAGGCGTGCGAACAATTGAACTACGTGCAGCGGAATGGACTGAGTTTGATTTAGATAATGCCTTATGGGAGATCCCCAAAGAACGGATGAAGAAACGCCGCCCCCATCTGGTTCCGTTATCTACTCAGGCGATCAGCATCCTGAAAAAGCTGCAAGAAATAACTGGGAATTACAGCCTCGTTTTTCCTGGCCGCAATGATGTCAGGAAGCCTATGAGCGAAGCCAGTATCAACAAAGTGATAAAACTACTGGGCTATCATGGTCGGTTAACGGGTCACGGCTTCAGGCATACCATGAGTACTATTTTGCATGAACATGGTTTTGAAAGCGCATGGATTGAAATGCAACTTGCGCATGTTGATAAGAACTCCATTCGAGGGACTTACAATCATGCTCAATATATTGAACCAAGAAAAAAAATGCTGCAATATTATTCCAACCTCATTACTGAATGAGCATCAAATATTATATTTTTGAATTTCTCGAATAACATCACTTCCATATTTACTCTCAACTCTTTCAATAAATTCTGGTTCTATAAATTTAGCATTACCAAGCTCTCCTTTAAGAGTTAAAATTTCTTCAGGAGATAACAACCCTTTCCTATAATAATCAACCTTACTCCTTAGCAATCTTTTTCTTTCCCGACCTAACGATAATACCCCATTATTCGCAAGCGTCACCCCTGTAACATGCCTGTTAAATTTTTTCGATGAAAAAACTGTTTTCTCATGATTAATCTTAATATTTCTCAGACTTGTTTCATTAAGTATTTCCCTTACTAATCGAGGCACTTCAAAAAGAACATTTTTACGATTAGTGCTAAAAGTTAAATCATCCGCGTAACGTGTATAAGTGACTTCTATTTTTTTGCACTTTTCCGACATTACTGTATCAAAAAAGAACATCACTGCATTCGAGATAAAGGGTGAAGACGGAGCACCAATACTCAGACGTAACGGACTATTTCGTCTTAACTTCCAAAAGAATAAATTCTCCAAAACAAAAACATCATCATTTTCTAATGAAATACCCTGCATTTTAATTACATTCAATAAATTAACTGGTTTTATACTTAAGAAAAAGTTTTTAAAATCCATCTTTAGCAAATAGTCATGATCTTTATGAAGAGAAGCATTTTTCTTTATGTCACGTTCTTTTTCATAAGCAAAAGCGTGCTCATGTACTTTAATATTTTCACGTATATGCTTCAAGACAGCGCGTTGAATTGATTTGACCTGTCGTGCTGGCTGAGCAATTAACCTCCTGTCCAAACCATTACGTTTAGCAATCGTAAACTTTTTATACCGACGAGGAGCGGTAATTATAAACCGCTTAGTTTCATCTTCTGTTAAAAATAGTCCATTAGCGATATATTGTAATAAGTTCACGATTTTTGCGCCTCCCGAATCTTATTAATCTGAACTAAAGCATACTTCCTTTTCTTCGCAGTTTCATCCATGTTTTTATCATCAACATCAAGGTAAGACTGTCTTATGGCTATTTTGATACTCATAGAGTCTTTTATTTTACCATTACCACTTAAACCAAATTTTAATTTACTTTCCTTGTGTCCAACTGCAAAATAATAATCTGGGCCACTGTATGATATTGATGATACCAGATTCATTCTACTTAGAAGGTAAAGTAAGCGTGATATAAGTTTTTGTGATACATCTATCCCCATGCAATATAACGCCCACTCAATTTCAGTTTTTTTAATGGGTTCAGACAACAAAATTAACTCATAGATGAGTATCGCAAGATGGCCAGTATTATCAAAACTATATTTTTCTGTCTTCTTCACATTACGAAGACGAGTCTGTATGTCATGAAAAATCAATTCAATCTCATCATATCGCATACGTTCTTTATTAGGCCAAGGGTAAACCGATACGTAGCTTTGATCGAATTTCTTAAGGTATTGCAATGGCCCTAAATAAATGAATGAAGATTTAGGTGGTATTTTTTTCTCTATATTCCCTTCAATTTCTTCTAAAGGGGCTATCACATGTAATTTTTGAGCAAGTGTCTTTCTGTTAACAAAAAGGCCAAGTTCAACTAAAGAACCTGCACTCTCTAAACAAATGACGACAAGAGTAGATATATTAGCTATATCTTCCTCAAAAGACATTAAGTCTGTGTATGCACCATCTTTAAAGTAATCAGTAAAGTTCTCAGCTAATACTAACGAATCAGAAAGGTCTGGATGGTGTCCAGCAACATACGTAAAAATGTGATCTCTAACGCTTGGCGGAGTAGCATTCATCGGTCCACCGCATACGAAGATAACAGGAGGCATAAACTGAACGGTGAAGTTGGATGGCTTCAAATCACCAAACTGTTCGTGTAAAGCGTTCATGTAAGCTGAATCACTCAACCTTGAAATGCTCCCTGTTTCCTCTAAAGAAAAGGTGGCTTAACGCCACCTTTTGAATCCTTTACCTAAAGGATGCGCTTCAGACTTTCAGTAAGCTCCTGAATGAAACGCAGTGGAATGAAGGATCTTGCTGAAAGTGCTGAAGCGCAACCCTAAATATCCACAATAAATTAGTGTCTGGCGAAACGCCCGACAAGGATAAACCATTTGTTATCCCACGCGTAAAGGTTCATTGAGCATACCAAAAAAATGTTAACAATCAAACGTCCTAGTAAATGCTACGACAATAAAGCGTTTGTTAGAGACAAAACCCTGTTAGCACAGCGCCCTTATTAAGCAAGGAAAAATACCGATATAGCAAAAAGGCACTACACCGCACCCGCCTGCGGTTTTCATATCACTAAAATTTTTCAGTTGTGATTTTTTACAAACGATACCGCTAGGCCGCGCCCATGCTGGGGATGCACTGCGAGACAGGAACTGAAAAGAATGAAAAGAAATTCAGCTTTTTTCAGTTTTGCTGTCCATCGTATCTGTGGCCTGAATACGCAACACTATGATATTAAATGAATATTTAATTTTAGGTGTGATTTTTTATGAAGACTGGTGAAAAGAAAAAAACATAACACATTGAAATATAACTATTTTATCTCTGGAGAAACTGAAATCCTTTGACCGGACTCCGGGAACGGATCAACCATCCCCGGCGCACACTTTATCCATTCTTTTGCGCAGCCAGCAGCAATTCTAAGGCCTTTTCCCGCCCCTCTGGTGGAATTGCATCAATCAGCTCTTTAACCCTTCCCTGCCCGTTCAGCGCGCTTGGGCTGACCGAATGGGAGAAAGCAACATTCATCACAAACGAGTGACCACACTCCACGTTAGAGCAATAGCAGTACACATCGTACAGCTGCGGGTGTTTTCTGTTTGTTTTACCGATCCGCGCGACTGCCTTACATGTTGGGCAGTACATTTTCATCATCTTCATCGTTTTATCCTTTTGCCCGCCAGAAGAAGGGATTCTGGTTCCCTGCCTCTTGTTCTGAACGTGTAACACTGGTAACACGAGTAACATTGTTGATTTAAATGAATTTAATCCGTTACCAGTTAACTAAATTAAGAGGTAACGCGTGGTAACACACCGTTTTTTGTTACCACTGTTACCAGTACGTATTTTTGACTGGTAACAGTGAAGAACCGCATCAGTAGCGGGTGTTACCTCTGTTATCAACCCGTGGCCGAACAAGACGTTGCGGCCTGGGCTCCAGCCGAGGGCGAGCCCGGCACGGCTGAGTTGATGGCCTGGTATCAGCATGTTCAGCCCGGAGATGCGCCGTTTAACGCCTGAGCATTTCGCGGTAACAGACAGAAGCCAAACCAGTTTGGTAAAACCCCGTATTCTGGCATCCCATCGGACGTTAAGGTTATAATCCTGACAACGATTTTATTGGATCAGACACCAAAATGACAAAACTCACCCTACAAGAGCAGATGCTGAAAGCTGGCTTAGTCTCCAGCAAAAAAATGGCGAAAGTACAGAGAACAGCGAAAAAATCGCGCGTTCAGGCCCGTGAAGCCAGAGAAGCGGTTGAAGAGAATAAAAAAGCACAAATTGAACGGGATAAGCAGTTAAGCGATCAACAGAAACAAGCGATGCTGTCGAAAGAATACAAAGCGCAGATTAAGCAGCTTATTGAAATGAACAAAATCACCATTTCTAAAGGTGATATTGGGTATAACTTCACCGATAATAATCTGATAAAAAAAATCTACGTGGATAAGCTGACACAGGCGCAATTGATTAAAGGGCGTCTGGCTATTGCCCGGCTGACTGCCGAAAGCGACCGCGACAGTGAATATGCTATTATCCCGGCTGTCGTTGCCGATAAAATTGCACAGCGCGACGACAGCTACATCGTCTTAAATTGTGAGCTGAGCCAGGAAGCGAAAGACGAAGACGATCCGTACGCTGATTTCGTCGTACCTGACGATTTAATGTGGTAAATGAAAAATGCCGGATAATAAGTCCGGCATTTTTTCTAATAATGAGGTGACGACTCAGATGCTCACTCAACGCCCCTTATCATAACCGCACCGCCTCACTCTAGAACTTATAATGTTCTTTGCTTAACCCATATTTTCTCATCCGCAAATACAGCTTTTTGCGCGGAACTTGCAGATATTCTGCCACTTCATTAATACGCCCTTGATGAATATTTAGCGCTTCGGTAATGATTTGCCGCTCATACTCTTCAACCCGGCGATCTAACGGTGTCGGTTCCGGCATATGCAACTGCGGATTGGCGTTTTCCGCCAATGGCAGCAACCCAACGGCAAAAAGCTCTGCGGCGTTTGCCAGCTCTCGCACATTGCTCAGCCATACACGACGTCGCATCCCTTTCAGCAATTCCCCGTCGACCTCCGGAATGGGGTGGTTCAGACGCAGGCAGGCTTTTTGCAGGTAATGGCGAAAAAGCGGCTCAATATCGTCCGGGCGCAGGGATAGCGGCTGGCAGGCGATTTGCGTCATGGCGAAACAGTAATACAGTTCGGCCACGATCTGGTTTGTTGCCGCCAGCTCCACCAGCGATGTCGTACCAATACCAATTAACCGAAAAGGACGCCGCTCCTGGCTTTGCAGGTGAACCAACTGGTGCTGCTGCTCGCGCGTCAAACACGCTATATGGCTTAATACCAGCGTCCCGCCTTGCGCTTGTGCAATCAGCTCATCGAGCTGAGCGGTGTTCCCGATGGTGAGCTCTGCGCGAATAAGCGGCCCCTGGGCGCTACGTCCCAGTTGATGCAGATAACGGGCTCCCGTCATGCGTCCCGTCCCCGGCTCCCCATAAAACCAGACGGCAAGATCCGTTTCTGCCAGTTGCTGCAGGCGTTGACGGTACTGATTTATCCAGTCGCTGTAGCCAACCAGCTCAACCTGCAGCTTTTGTTGGCAGTAATGACGACGGGCAATCACAGATTTTCGCTGCTGCAACGCCTCTGCAACCTGCAACAGCAGCTTGCCGGGATCGACCGGCTTTTGCAGAAAATCCCATGCCCCTTTTTTCACCGCATCCACCGCCATCGGCACATCACCATGTCCGGTAATCAGCAGGATCGGCAGTTGGTTATCATCCTGATGAAAAAGAGCCATCAGTTCGATACCGTTACAGCCGGGCATACACACGTCACTCAGGACGATACCGGGCCAGTCAGCCTGTAGCCAATTTCGGGCATCATAGGGATTATTGCATGCGCATACCCGATAGCCTGCCTGCTCAAGCAACAAGGTGTAAGCATCAAGGACATCGGCATCATCATCAATCAGCAGAACAGAATATTCATCACTCAACATCTTCTACATCCGTCAGGTTGAATTGCAGTACCACGCAGGCATTGCGCCCCAGCGTTGACGCCAGGCGTAGCTCGCCGTTCATCTGCGTCATTAACGAGACACAAATTGATAGCCCAATACCGAGACCAACATCCTTACTGGTGGTAAACGGTTTTAATAGCGACGGCAGCAGTGCACCAGGCCAGCCGGGGCCATTATCGCTGACAAAGACACACACCGTGCTGCCCTCGACCTGCCAGTGAACGTCAATCTTCGCGGCAACCGGGCAGGCATCCAACGCATTTGCCAGTATGTTTACCAGAACTTGCTGAATTCTCACTTCATCGCCCGTAACCCACACGCGCTCAACCGGCAGCGAAAGCGTACCCTGCTGCGGTTTATGCCGCATAGACAATAGCTCCCAGGCCGCGCTGAAGGTTTGTCGTAAATCGACCGGATGCAGTGGTGCCCCCGGCTCGGCCCGGCGCGCAAACTGTCGCAATGAGCGGATAATGGCATCGATACGGGTAATGAGTCCTTCAGCTTTGGTTAACGTGCTTCTGGCCTGCACCAACTGCTCCTGTTCAATTGCCCTGCCCGCAGTAAACAGATACATCGACAAGGCATTCAGTGGTTGATTGATTTCGTGAGCCAGCGTGGTCATAGTCTGTCCAACCACCGCCAGTTTCGCCGTCTGAATCAATTCGCCCTGGGTCGCTCGCAGATCGGCTTCAATCTCCTTACGCTCGGCCACTTCCTGCTCAAGCTGACTTTTTTGCGTATTGAGCTGACCCAGCGTATGGCGCAGTAACCCCGCAATGCGCCCTAGCTCATCACGACCATAAACCGGTATTGAGGCATCGGTTCTGCCAAGACCAATTTGCACCACGGCCTGGTTGAGCGCGGTAAAACGCTTCACCAACCGTGAACGGATAAAGTAGTGGTTGAGCCCCCAGGCAAGAAGCAGCGCCAATAGCGTCGCCAGCAGAATAAGCCCACCGCTGACGCGAACAATCTGCTCCAGTCGCTGGTTAAACATCTGCATTTGCTGATGACTACTTCCCAACTGAGCCTCAAGCAATGTTCGAAAACGACCAAGCGTAGCTTCTCTGGCATGACTGGCATCAACCAGCGCTTTTTGCGCCGCGACGTAATCGCGCATCGTATCGGGCATTTTGTTTTTCATCATCCCGATTTCCAGCAATTCGTCGATGGTTTGTCGCAACGTGATAGTACTGGGCCAGTCGTCCAGGGTGCGGATATTTTCATCCGCCGTTTTCTTCAAATTTTCCAGATAGCGAATATGATTCTCTACCAGCATGCCGTCGTCGCTACCTGACTTCAGTTCATTCAACCTGTCGCGTAAATCATCGACAATCTGGTTTTCAATTCTTGCCAGCGTGTACACCTGTTGCTGCTCATTTTGCACCTCCCTGGCGCGTTTCAGGTACAACGCCGCGTCACCATTTTTCGCTTCAATTTGATCCAACAACGTTCCCTGCTGCCAGGTGAAATCCTGCACCAGAGAGTTCAGTTCGGTCGTGAAATCATCATGTAACCAGTCGATTCGCGCGGAAAGTTCGCTGACTTTTTCGCGTACCAGGAACATGTTGTAGAGCACCCTGTCCAGCTCGATCATCAACGCCCGGCTATCCTGCAAAATCACCGCCAGCTGTTGCTGTTCCGCGGGTTGCAATCCCCGACTCAGCAGTTCAATTTTGTCCAGATGTTCTATGATCTGATTGCGCAGTTGCAGCCGTACGGTCGTATTGGGGGCAAGCAGGAATTCATTAAGCTGATCGACAACCAGGTTAAGATTCCCTTCAATCAAAAAAGCGGAATGCACGCGCGGGAAATAGTCATCGAGCGAATAGCGGATTTGCGAGCTTTGCTCATGCCAGGAATACAAACTGACACAACTCACGCTTAGCGTCAGTAAAGCTCCCGTCAGAAAAGCACCCCGCAAACTGCTGCTGATGCTGAGCTGACGAATACGTTGCAATAGCGAACCGCCTTTCATTGTAGTTCTTCCAGTTTTGATATCGCCAGGCGCTGGTTTTTAAGAAACCAGAGTTGCCACTCCATCATTTGCTGTTCAGCAAAGCTTTTATTATCGAATTGAGCAAGCCAGGCTTCATCTTCGCTGCTCCTGGCGTCGATTGGGACCTGGGTTAACAGCGCTCTGATTTCGGGTAACGGGTGTTTCAGACGTGCTTCCGCACTGTACAGCGCTCGCCAGGCATCCTTAAGCTGCGCGAGGCGGAAACTGATGGCCGTATCAAACATGCGCTGGACCAGCTGTTGACGTTTCAGGATCAGACGGTAATTAAGCGGTGGCTGTTTCATCAAAATGGCCTGTTGGGCTGCACGCGGGTTATCTGCTGCCAGCGACGTTACCGGATATTTACCGGTATTCGCATCGGCAAGGATCCGCTGCCCTTCTGGGCTCAATAAATAGCGGATAAAACGTTGTGCTTCATTGGCACGCGGGCTGTTTTTCAGCACAGCTACGTAGGTCGGCGAGACCGCAGAGCGTGGGAAGTAAGTAAAGGTCAGATTGGGGTCATTGAGCAGCAGATTGGCATAGTTATCAATAACTGGCCCCGCAACGCCCAATCCGCTCTTAATTTTATCCGCAACACCAAAGCTGCGTGATGAGATGGTCACCAGGTTCCCGGCACTGGCCAGCAATGTCGCCCAACCTTCTTGCCACCCCTTTTGCTGCAGCAGTGATTCAACCATCAGGTGATTGGTATCGGAGCGCGATGGACTACTCATCAGCAGGGCATTTTGATATTTAGGATGCGTTAAATCCCCCCAGTCCGTCGGTGGAGGCAGATGTCGCGCTGTCAGTGCTGAACGATTAATCAGCAGACCAAATCCCGAGAGAGCCACGGCTACAGACGTCGACCGTATTGACTCAGGCACCAGCCGCTGGCTTTCCGGCAATGCGTTATCAAAAGGAGCAAGTTTCTGATGCTCCTGAAGATGCTGCAGTAGCATCGGCGAAGAGGTTAAAATCAGGTCAACGTTTTCCGCATTCGCGGTATCGAGCAGTTGTTCGAGAGAAGAACTGGTCCGGTTCAGCGTGCGGATCATCACGGACCCCGGCTCCGTTTGCCAGCGCTGAATAATCCAGGCCGTTGCCCCCGGGGAAAACGTCGTCGCCATCACCAGCTCCTTCCCCTGCGCCAGACAGGTCGCCGACAGCGACATAAAACACAGTGAGAGCGCCAACAAACTACCCCGGCAGAAAAGTCTGTTTGTGATCCTGTTCATAAATACCAACATCGTCGAAAAATAATATTGAGACAAAACTTACCCGTTTATCATGACAGGTGAAAAAGATAAAACTGCTATCAAAATAACCAGACGGAATGCGATAACAGAGATAAAGAATACCTGAAAATGTCGTTTGAATTTGTTAATACCCGCACATGCTGATGATAAAAACGCATTCAGAATAATAACTCTGACCTCACCAGAATTCAAAAGAGTCAAAATCAGTCCCACTTTCAGCAAATTGAGTCAATAGTGACACATTTCTTCAATTTGAATTTCTTCGCCACCTATTTCACTCTTCACTGCGAAAAATCCTGATATTCACATCAATATAAATTTAGGTGATGATATGTTATCAATATTCAAGACAGGGCCATCGGCAAATAAAGTCCCGGAAGAAAAAATTCAGGAGACTTATGGTCGATACCGCATTCAGGCGTTACTTAGCGTATTTCTTGGCTATCTTGCGTATTATATTGTACGCAATAACTTCACCCTCTCGACCCCGTACCTGAAAGAACATCTGGATCTCAGCGCAACACAGATTGGTTTACTCAGCAGTTGTATGCTTATTGCTTATGGGATCAGTAAAGGCATCATGAGCAGCCTGGCAGACAAAGCCAGCCCGAAAGTCTTTATGGCTTGCGGTCTGATCCTGTGCGCCATTGTCAACGTTGGCTTAGGGTTCAGCACCGGATTCTGGATTTTTGCCGCGCTGGTGGTCTTCAACGGGTTGTTCCAGGGGATGGGCGTCGGTCCCTCGTTTATTACCATCGCCAACTGGTTCCCACGCAAAGAGCGTGGACGCGTTGGCGCATTCTGGAATATCTCACACAACGTCGGTGGCGGTATTGTCGCCCCCATTGTTGGCGCCGCCTTTGCTATTCTCGGCAGCGAGCACTGGCAAAGCGCCAGCTATATCGTCCCAGCCTGTGTTGCGGTGCTATTTGCTTTTATTGTTCTGATGTTGGGCAAAGGCTCACCACGCGAAGAAGGCTTGCCTGCTCTGGAACAGATGATGCCGGAAGAAAAAGTCGTGTTAAATGCCCGACACGTAACCCAGGCACCGGAAAACATGAGCGCCTTTCAGATTTTTTGCACCTACGTGCTGCGTAACAAAAATGCCTGGTATGTTTCACTGGTAGACGTTTTTGTCTATATGGTGCGTTTTGGCATGATCAGTTGGTTACCGATTTATCTGTTAACTGAAAAACATTTCTCGAAAGAGCAAATGAGTGTGGCGTTCCTGTTTTTCGAATGGGCGGCAATTCCTTCCACACTGCTGGCAGGCTGGCTGACCGACAAACTGTTTAAAGGTCGTCGCATGCCGTTGGCCATGATTTGTATGGCGCTGATCTTCGTCTGCCTGATCGGTTACTGGAAAAGTGAATCTCTGTTGATGGTCACTATTTTTGCTGCCATCGTCGGGTGCTTGATCTATGTTCCCCAGTTCCTGGCGTCTGTTCAGACCATGGAAATCGTCCCTAGCTTTGCTGTCGGTTCGGCGGTCGGATTACGTGGTTTTATGAGCTACATTTTTGGTGCATCGCTGGGAACCAGTCTGTTTGGTGTCATGGTCGATAAAATGGGATGGCATGGCGGTTTCTATCTGCTGATGGGCGGGATTGTCTGCTGCATTCTGTTCTGCTATCTGTCTCACCGCGGGGCGCTGGAACTCGAACAACAACGAAAAAATGCCCAGCAACAGGACACCGAGCTGCAGCTTGCTGATGCAAGGTAATCTGCTTTAGAGAGAAAAAAGTGCCAGCGATGCTGGCACTTTAGTTTGCTCAGATGGAAGCCAGAAAATCAGTCAATGGGGTACACAATTGCGTTTTCAGTTATGAACCTTCGATTTAATGCTTATCATCCCCCACCATAAAGCGAATGATCAATCCGCATGTCGGGGCAAGAAAAAGAAATAGTCCCGTTACCATTTCGTTTCCATCAGTCAACCGTATGGTAAAGAAATAAATTAATGCCGTAAGGATAGCCATGCCGAAAAAAGAACTAATTGACGCGGCAGCGCCCATTACCTGCCAAATATAGCAACTGACGCACAGAATGCTCAATGCGAGGAAAGTCCAAAAATAGAACATAGCGTTACCTCCTGTCTGCCGTAAAAATCGACGTAAGTCCTTACACTTCCTTGATTTTATAGTCTAAGACAATTCCTATCCGTTCGCAATTCAAGCAACATTTTCGCTACAATAACTGTTCACCTTCTGAACAGAGCATTCTCTGTTGGCCTTTATTTAATCGTCATAAAAACAACAAATTATCTATAAACCTATTCTTGCTTTTTATCGACCAAAAAACATTTACGAAACTTGAGGAATTATTTCTGGATGACATTAATCTTCGGGTGTACATTGTGCGTCCGATCATTCATACCCCTCGTGGTTTGTCCTGACTCAGTTTTACACTCTTTACAGGAACCATTGTCGCTCATAGTGACCTAACTGTTCAGTGTCAGAGAGTAACGCTGTAGACAAAGAATCTTCGCGATACATTATTTTCGTACCAACAACAGGTGCTTATGTTCCCCCAATGTAAATTTTCGCGCGCGTTTTTGCATCCGCGCTACTGGCTCACATGGTTCGGTGTCGGTGTGCTCTGGTTACTGGTGCAACTCCCTTATCCTGTTTTATGTTTTCTGGGCACCCGTACAGGTACGCTGGCGCGCCCATTTTTAAAGCGCCGGGAATCCATTGCCCATAAAAATCTCGAACTCTGTTTCCCGAATCTGTCACAAGAAGAAAGGAACAAACTGGTCGACGAGAACTTCCGCTCACTCGGCATGGCACTGCTTGAAACCGGAATGGCCTGGTTCTGGCCAGATCGCCGGGTGCGTAAATGGTTTGATGTTGAAGGCCTGGACAACCTGCAACGCGCTCAGGCGCATAACCGTGGCGTAATGGTAGTCGGCGTGCATTTTATGTCGCTGGAACTGGGGGGCCGTGTGATGGGGCTTTGCCAGCCAATGATGGCAACCTACCGTCCGCACAACAACAAATTAATGGAGTGGATACAAACCCGTGGCCGTATGCGCTCGAACAAAGCCATGATCGGCAGAAATAATCTGCGCGGCATTGTCGGCGCACTGAAAAAAGGGGAAGCCGTATGGTTTGCACCCGATCAGGATTATGGCCGTAAAGGCAGCTCATTTGCGCCATTCTTCGCCGTCAAAGATGTTGCGACAACCAACGGTACCTATGTGCTGTCACGCTTGTCGGGGGCGAAAATGCTGACCGTCACCATGGTGAGAAAATCTGATAACTCCGGCTACCGTCTGTTTATCACACCAGAAATGGAAGGTTACCCGGAAGATGAAAACCAGGCCGCGGCCTATATGAACAAAATCATTGAGAAAGAGATTATGCGGGCACCCGAGCAGTATCTCTGGATCCATCGTCGTTTCAAAACCCGCCCGATGGGTGAAGCCTCGCTATATGTCTAAAAAGAAAGGCCGAATGGCCTTTCTTTATTTCTGCACTTGAATTACTTAACACCCCACTTGTTCTGTAATTCAGTCATTCGTTCGCTATATTCTCTGGCAAGGCAGGCGGGCTTATCCTGCTCTTTCCAGCATTCATTACGTCCTTTGATCCAGCCTCGTTGCTCTGCTTTTAGCGTCGGGTCATTTTTCGATTTAGCCAGCGCCTGCTTGTAGACCCCGTTCAATTTTAAATCCATTGCGGAGAGCGAGGGACTCTGACAGATAATCTCTTCCATACTTCCCTTTTCCGCTGCAGAACAGGAGAACGATGGGCCAGCATGAGTCGATTTTTTCGCCGGAGAGAAATCAACATTATCTTCAGGCTGACAAATCCCATGCTTGCGGTTTGGGCCAGCCCAGGACACTTCCGGGTTTCCGTCATCTTTTCTGGAAATAGAGACGGTATTTTTACCGCTCTTCGCCTCCCAGTAATTTTCATTGAAGGTCTTAATGGTCGCTTTTGTGCCATTAATCCATACATTGCCTTTACCATCACTATTCACACCACCAATACTTGCGCAGTTGAAATTGAACGCTTGTGGTGCAGCCGCCATCGACGTCAATGGCGCAAGAACAAGTGCTAACATCATTAATCTGGTCATTTTTAACCTTTTCATTATCAAATTCCGCGAGAAAATTAACCGCATTAACCTCAAGGTGATATGAGAATTCTCTGAGTAACAACTACGTCGCTCAATAGCAATTTATTACCGTCAGAAATTAAACTGTCGCCGAATCACGACACTTGTAAGTTACTAAAATTAAATAAAAAAATGCCTCTTGTTTCACCTCATTTTTAGGCGTACATTAGCGCCGTCTGGAGCATTAAAGCTCAGAATTCTGAGGTGATGCAGCCAAGCAAACGCGGGGTATTCTCCCTTTCGTTTATGCTCGCATCAGCTCTCTGTCAGGTAAGCATATGTTCATTTAGGCGTACTCATCGTATGCGGAGAGATGAAAAGTGAAATATTTCTTTATGGGCATTTCTTTTATGGTCATCGTATGGGCCGGTACTTTTGCCCTGATGATCTAAATTGAAAGATGCAGCAAAAAAACAGGAGCCATTTGGCTCCTGTTTGCGTTGTAAGGTGAAAGTTTTGCTAGTCGGTACTTTCAGTGGCTGATTTCGGGCTGGCCGGGAGTAAACCATCTGCGCGGAACATGGCTTTGATTCCGCGGATTGCCTGGCGGGTACGGTCACGGTTCTCAATCAACGCAAAACGCACGTGTGTATCACCATAGTCCCCAAAGCCAATCCCCGGCGAAACACAAACCTTCGCCTCATTCAGCAATTTTTTGGCAAATTCAAGCGACCCCATTGCGGCGTACTGCTCCGGAATTTTCGCCCACACGTACATCGACGCTTTTGGCATTTCAACCATCCAGCCCGCTTCATGCAGCCCTTTGACCAGCACATCGCGACGACGCTTATATTGCTCAGCGATATCCCGTACACACTGCTGATCACCTTCCAGCGCGGCAATAGCGGCTACCTGCAGCGGTGTAAACGTTCCATAATCGTGATAGCTCTTAATGCGCGCCAGTGCGTTTACCAGCGTTTTATTGCCAACCATAAAACCAATGCGCCACCCCGCCATGTTATAGCTTTTCGACAAGGTGAAAAATTCAACGGCAACATCACGGGCCCCCGGAACCTGCATAATCGATGGCGCTTTCCAGCCATCGTAGACAATATCGGCGTAGGCCAGGTCATGAACCACCAGCACGTCGTAGCGTTTAGCCAGTGCGACGACCTTTTCGAAAAACTCCAGCTCGACACACTGCGCCGTCGGGTTGGACGGGAAGCCTAAGATCATCATCTTCGGTTTCGGATAGCTTTCGCGAATCGCACGCTCCAGTTCATTAAAGAAGTCGACCCCTTCCACCAGCGGCACGGAACGCACCTGTGCTCCGGCGATAACGGCACCATAAATATGGATTGGGTAACTGGGATTCGGCACCAGGACGGTGTCGCCGTGATCCAATGTCGCCAACATCAGGTGAGCCAGCCCCTCTTTGGAGCCAATCGTTACAATCGCTTCGGATTCAGGATCGATCTCGACGTCATAGCGTTCCTGATACCAGCGAGAAATCGCCCGACGTAGACGAGGAATACCACGCGACGTTGAATAACCGTGGGTATCCGGGCGCTGCGCCACGGTACACAGTTTTTCGACAATGTGAGGAGGCGTAGCACCGTCCGGATTCCCCATGCTGAAATCGATAATATCTTCGCCGCGCCGACGCGCAGCCATCTTCAGTTCAGCGGTAATGTTAAAAACGTAAGGGGGGAGACGATCAATACGCGTAAAACGACGTTCAGGGCGGGAGTCAGCCATAATATCCTCAGATGTACGTTAGCGCCCGGACCGTCCGAGCGACGCTGCCACGATGGTGGCACGTTTAGAAAATAGCCTGATTAATTTCCTTCTGTCGAGAGGTACAGCAAAATATTTTTTATCGGCATAAAAGAGGAACAGCGTTTCTAAAACGGGAAATGCATGAATATCTAACCCTCATGAAATCACCATTTTTTAACATTTTGTTGTTAAATACATTACGTTGAAGTTCGCCTTCTCTGGAGGGATATTGTAAATACAACAATCATGCAACAATCCCCTTTTAATATTGTGGTTTTTCCTCATTAACCTGTGCTGGCAGGGATGCTGGTCATCCAGCCTCAGGTTACCTATCATAGGGGTTTAACCCCTTCGCAAGAGTCACCTGTGCACGAAATATTCAATATGCTGCTGGCGGTCTTTGATCGGGCAGCGCTGATGCTGTTCTGTCTGTTTTTCCTGATTCGTATCCGCCTGTTCCGCGAACTGTTGCACAAGTCAGCCCACTCGGTGAAAGAACTGCTCGCCGTTACGGCCATTTTCTCCATGTTTGCCCTGTTCAGCACCTGGTCTGGTGTACCAGTAGAAGGCTCACTGGTGAACGTGCGTATTATTGCCGTGATGTCAGGCGGAATTCTGTTCGGCCCATGGGTCGGTATCATTACCGGACTCATCGCGGGTACACACCGTTATCTGATTGATATTGGAGGTGTTACCGCCCTTCCCTGTTTTATTACCAGCATCCTTGCTGGCTGTATTGCGGGTTGGATCAACCGAAAAATCCCTAAGGCACAACACTGGCGCGCCGGTATTTTAGGCGGAATGCTGTGCGAATCATTGACCATGATTCTGGTGGTCGCCTGGGCTCCCACAACCGAACTGGGGCTGGATATCGTCTCGAAAATCGGTATCCCAATGATCCTTGGCAGCGTCTGTATCGGCTTTATCGTCATGCTGGTACAAAGCGTGGAAGGAGAGAAAGAAGCCAGTGCGGCAAAACAGGCTAAACTGGCGCTGGATATCGCCAACAAAACCCTGCCGCTTTTTCGTCAGGTCAATAGCGAGTCGCTACGCCAGGTGTGCGAAATTATTCGCCATGATATTCATGCAGATGCCGTCGCGATCACCAATACCCAGCACGTTCTGGCCTATGTCGGCGTTGGCGAACTGAACTACCGCGATAACGATGATTTCGTTAGCCCGACCACCCAGCAGGCGATAAATTACGGAAAAATCATCATAAAGAACAATGATGAAGCACATCGCACGCCGGAAATACACTCCATGCTGGTAATACCGTTGTGGGAAAAAGGTGTGGTCACTGGCACGCTGAAAATCTACTACTGCCATGCCCACCAGATCACCTCTTCATTACAAGAAATGGCTATCGGTCTGTCACAAATTATCTCGACTCAGCTTGAGGTTTCCCGCGCCGAGCAGCTACGCGAAATGGCAAATAAGGCAGAGTTGCGGGCACTACAAAGTAAAATAAATCCCCATTTTCTGTTTAACGCGCTAAACGCTATCTCATCGTCAGTGCGACTGAACCCGGACACTGCACGCCAGCTCATTTTTAATTTATCACGCTATCTTCGCTATAATATTGAATTAAAAGATGATGAGCAGATCGACATCAAGAAAGAGCTGTATCAAATTAAGGATTACATTGCTATTGAACAGGCCCGTTTTGGCGATAAGTTGACGGTTATTTATGATATTGATGAAGAGGTCAGCTGTTTTATTCCCAGCCTGCTGATTCAGCCATTGGTTGAGAACGCCATCGTCCATGGGATCCAACCCTGCAAAGGGAAAGGTGTGGTCACGATCAGCGTGGCGGAATGTGGTAATCGGGTACGCATTGCCGTCAGAGATACCGGCCATGGTATCGATCCGAAAGTCATTGAACGCGTTGAGTCCAATGAAATGCCGGGCAATAAAATTGGCCTGTTGAATGTGCATCACCGCGTTAAGCTCCTGTACGGTGAAGGGCTACATATCCGTCGTCTTGAACCTGGCACAGAGATTGCCTTTTACGTGCCAAACCAGCACTCACCTGCAGCAGCCCCGGCCACATTATTGCTTTAACCAGGAGTAAAGTTGTGAAAGTCATCATTGTTGAAGATGAATTCCTGGCCCAACAGGAACTTAGCTGGCTGATAAAAGAGCACAGCCAGATGGAGATTGTCGGTACATTTGACGACGGTCTGGATGTGCTTAAATACCTGCAGCACAACCGCGTTGACGCTATTTTTCTGGATATAAATATTCCGTCACTGGATGGTGTGCTGTTGGCACAAAACATCAGTCAGTTTGCGCATAAGCCCTTTATTGTGTTTATTACAGCCTGGAAAGAACACGCTGTTGAAGCCTTTGAACTGGAAGCGTTTGACTATATTCTGAAACCGTACCAGGAATCACGAATTGTCGGCATGTTGCAAAAACTGGAGGCAGCCTGGCAACAGCAGCAAACAGGAGCCCCCCTTAGCAGCCCGGTGACGCGTGAAAACGATACGATCAACCTGATCAAAGACGAGCGGATTATCGTTACGCCAATCAACGATATTTACTACGCTGAAGCCCATGAAAAGATGACCTTCGTCTACACGCGGCGCGAATCGTATGTCATGCCGATGAACATCACCGAATTTTGCAGCAAACTGCCTGCCTCACATTTTTTCCGCTGCCACCGCTCATTCTGCGTAAACCTGAACAAAATCCGCGAGATCGAACCGTGGTTTAACAACACCTATATTTTGCGATTGAAAGATCTGGAATTTGAAATCCCGGTTAGCCGGAGCAAAGTAAAAGAATTCAGGCAATTAATGCATCTATAGTGCGATTAGTCATGACCATGCGGATTGTTGTAAAATGGCGATCTACTGCCGGTGCTATAAAACGTAATAAAGTGAATTTTCAATGAAATACAGACATGCGCTATCCCAGTTATGTTTTCAGATGCTGGAAATGGGTGCAGATCGCCGTGCGGTGAAAAAAGCCCTCACCTCACGTCGAATGAAGGCTCGTCAGGCTATCGTACTGCTATGCAAGCAAGAGATGGTGCTACTGAGAGCCGGGAAACTGCCGAGACAAAACGCAACAAGCACGACATCTCACTGACAATAACAGGTCGCGAGCTAACTAAACCATTAGCTCGCGGCCACTTAGTGTGCAGGACATGCTACAGGCTAAACCGAATTAGCTAAGAGCAACCTTAATACCGAGAGCAATCAGCAGACCGCCCAGCATTTTATCGATGATTTTCTGCGCCTTTGCCAGGCCTGCGCGAACTGGCGCACTTTGGATAAGGATCACGAGTACCGGCCACCAAATCACTGACACCATCAAAATAACGCCGGCATACCAGGCTTTTTCTGGAAAACCAGACTGGACGCTCAGCACCTGAGTGAAGATCGACAGGAAAAACAGCGTCGCTTTTGGATTGAGCAGGTTGCACAAATAACCCTGCAGAAATGCTTTACCTAACGTTACTTCCTGGCGCGCAACCTGGGTCATATCCATGCTGTTGTGTCCGCGTGACAGCAGAGCTTGCAGCCCCACCCAAATTAGATACGCAGCCCCCGCATATTTCAGAATATCGAATAGCCAGGGTGTCGTGGTAATAACAACCGCCAGTCCAGCCACACAGTAGGACATATGGGTCGCCACACCACCGACGATGCCAAAAGCCGTCATCATGGCCTGAAGACGCTTGTAGCGCGCTGCATTTTTAATCACCATAAAGAAGTCCGGGCCGGGAGAAAGAATGCCCAATGTGGCAATCGAAGCAACAAAGGCCGTCGCACTAACAGAAGGAATAAACATATTTAAAAATTCGCCAGGCTGAAATGCATTACCAATAAATCAGGACGTTTATTCTAGCTCACCAGCCTCTTTAAGCTCCATCACTTTTACCGCTTGCTAAATAGACTAAAAAGAATTCCTCACGATAAATCGAGTCTTATTGCAGCAATCTGGCCTGGATAATGCAATACTATCCCGACGTATTACTCTAAATAAGATGTCCGTTCTCATAAAGTGAAAAGCATTAAACTTACGCTAACTTAATGATATTTCGACACGTTATCCACAAGAGTGATATTTATACTTTTTCTTATTATTGCGGCAACCTTTTGCGATTGTGCCTGGATATTTAATGTCAACATAATGACATTTGTAATAATTGATAATACAAAAAATCGCCCACATCCTCAGGGCGTTTCAGTTTTAACCGTCAACGGAATTATTTTCGTTGTTGGCCGGATAAGCGCAAAGCGCTATCCGGCACGAGTCTTACAGAATATGCCCCAGCGTCTGGCGTAAATGCGCGCCGGAACCAAGCAGGCCTGGATTATCATGCACAATCAGATATACCGGGATATCCTGCACATAGGCTTTAAAACGCCCTTTATCCTCAAAACCACCGCGAAAACCCGATGCTTTAAAGAATTCCAGGAAGCGCGGCACGATGCCACCGGCAATGTACACCCCGCCAAACGTCCCTAACGTTAATGCCAGATCGCCGCCAAACCGGCCCATGATGACGCAAAACAGCGACAGGGCACGACGACAGTCAATACAGGAATCGGCCAGTGCGCGTTCCGTAATATCTTTCGGTTGCAGATTTTCCGGCAGACGTCCGTCGGATTTGACAATCGCGCGATACAGATTTACCAGCCCAGGACCGGACAGCACGCGCTCTGCCGAAACGTGACCAATCTCAGCCCTCAACACCTCCAGGATAATCGCTTCTTCCTCGCTGTTCGGCGCAAAATCTACATGCCCTCCCTCGCCTGGCAGGCTCACCCAGCGTTTATCCACATGTACCAGATGCGCTACGCCGAGACCGGTGCCTGCACCATAGACCGCAATAGGTTTGCCCTCGACAGGCTCAGCGCCGCCAAACTGGATCAAATGCTCTTTTTTCAGCATTGGGATTGCCATTGATACGGCAGTGAAATCATTGATGATTTCCAGATGGCTAAAGCCCAGATTCTTTTTCATCTCAGCAATAGAAAATGCCCAGGTATGGTTGGTCATGGCCACCCAGTCACCGGTTATTGGGCAGGCAATAGCGATACAGCCATCTTTGACGCTAACGCTATGCTCATCCAGGTACACGCGCACAACGGCTTCAAGGCTCGGGTAATCCAGCCCGGAATAGGTTTTCGCTTGCGAAATCTCGCCACTGGCAATATCGCACAGAGCAAGACGCGCGTTGGTGCCGCCAACATCACCCACTAAAGCATATTTTGTCATTCTTCCACGGCTCCGCTAAAGTCAGAATAAATCTTTGTCACACTGTAAATTCATGGGGGCATAACAACAACGCCCTGAAGACTGATGCCCGTGGAATATCGATCCAGGTCACAGAATTACTTTATCGTTTCAGCACCATTTGCAGCGATGCCGTTGGGCAGGCTGTGCAAACTACGTCTATGACTCTGCATTAAGGAATAGAAAATGCTCCATCCGCGAGCCAGAACGATGCTCTTGCTATCAACGCCTGCGTTACTGATTGGGGTAGCGTCCAGTCTGGTGCTGATTGCTGTGATGAAAGTGGCTTCCGTTTTACAGCAATTTTTGTGGGAACGTCTGCCCATAAGCATCGGTATTGCCCAGGATTCTCCATTCTGGATTATTGCTATGCTCACGCTTACCGGGGTCATGGTCGGGCTCATCATCCGCTACAGTCATGGTCATGCTGGCCCTGACCCAGCCTGCGAACCCTTAATCGGTATGCCCGTCTCGACCTCTGCGTTGCCAGGATTGCTGGCCGCCCTGATTATTGGCCTCGCAGGGGGTGTCAGTTTGGGTCCAGAGCACCCCATCATGACCGTTAACATTGCGCTGGCAGTGGCGATGGGTAGCCGCATGTTTCCGCGAATTGCGAAGCTGGACTGGACCATCCTCGCCTCTGCTGGCACCATCGGGGCGCTATTTGGTACCCCGGTTGCCGCTGCGCTGGTCTTTTCACAAACGCTGAACAGCTCCAACGATGTCCCCTTATGGGACCGTCTGTTCGCACCGTTAATGGCCGCCGCGGCAGGATCACTTACCACCAGCCTGTTCTTTCATCCCCACTTTTCGCTGCCTATCGCGCACTATACGCAGATGCATCTGGTCGATATCTTCAGTGGCGCGGTCGTTGCGGCCATTGCTATCGCGGCGGGGATGGTGGCCGTGTGGTGCCTGCCTCGTTTGCACCATCTGATACATCGCCTGAAACACCCGGTGCTGATCCTCGGCGCGGGAGGCTTTATCCTCGGTATTTTGGGTGTTATCGGAGGACCACTGACTCTGTTTAAGGGCCTGGATGAGATGCAGCAAATGGCATTTAGCCAGACGCTGGGAGCCTCGGACTATTTCATGCTGGCGGTGATAAAGCTGGCGGCGCTGGTCGTGGCTGCTGCGAGTGGTTTTCGCGGTGGGCGGATTTTCCCTGCGGTATTCGTTGGCGTCGCGCTGGGGCTGATGCTGCACGCCCATGTCGAAGCCGTTCCTGCCGCGATTACGGTCTCCTGCGCCATTCTGGGATTGGTACTGGTCGTCACTCGTGATGCATGGCTGAGCCTGTTTATGGCGGCAGTGGTGGTGCCGGACACCACCCTACTACCGCTGTTGTGCATCGTCATGCTTCCGGCCTGGCTGCTATTAGCCGGAAAACCAATGATGATTGCTGACCGTCCCGATAAATAGCTACCCCCCGTTGCGGGATTCCAGCGCACGGGTCACCGTGCGCAAGAGTTCGGGAAGGTCAGCTTTCGGCAACACCACTTCTATCAACGAGAGGCGTTGCGGTTTTGCCAGACGAGCCAGAACCTCTTCCAGTTGGACAGCCTGCTTCACGCGCCAGCATTCCGCCTGACATTCACGACTTAGCGCCTGCGGCACCAGCGTCCAGCTCCATCCGGCTATATCATTGTATCGTTGGTTCGCACCATGAATGGCTCGTTCCACGGTATAACCGTCATTATTGAGCAGCAAAATAACAGGTGTTTGCCCGTCCCTAAGCATGGTTCCCAACTCCTGAATGGTGAGCTGTGCCGCGCCATCGCCAATAATCAGGATCACCCTACGGTGCGGGAAGGCTGTTTGCGCCCCGAATGCAGCAGGCAAAGCGTAACCGATTGACCCCCACAACGGCTGGACCAGTACTTCCACCCCGGCAGGAAGTGACAGCGCAGCTGCGCCAAATGCTGCGGTCCCCTGATCGACAAGGATAATATCGTCGGGGGCCAGATACTGTTGCACCGTATGCCAGAAATTTCCCTGCGTCAGAGGGCCTTTCTCAACCTGCAGACGCCCGGCACAAGGACGTTCAGGCGGAAGCGAAAACGACATTTCCAGGCACAGTTCCCGTAGCGTAGTAACCGCCTGTTCCATCGGGATGTTAAACCAGCTTCCCCCAACCCGCGATGCATGGGGTTGAACCTCAATCATTCGCTCGAGAGGTAAGTTTTGCGTAAACCCGGCGGTCAGCGTGTCAACAAACCGGGTGCCGACACAAATAATCGTATCGGCATCTTCTATCGCCTGGCGCGCATAATCACTGCTGGCCCCCGCACTGTATGTGCCCACAAACGCCGGATGTCGCTCGTCAAACAATCCTTTGCCCATCAACAGCGTGGCGTGAGCCATCGGCGTTTCCGTCATCCAGCGTTGTAAAACGGGCTGCAAGCCAAAGCGTAGCGCGAGAAAATCGGCTAATAGCGACACGCGCGAACTGTCCAGTAACTGCTCACGCGCATGATAGCGAAACGCAGCAGCTACACTACTTTCCGGCTCGCTCAAGGGAACAATAAGTATGTCACTCGGTGGTGTGGCGGGTTGTTTCGCAACATCAGCAGGTAGCATCAGGTAACCCGGTCGTCTTTCCGTTAACATCGCCTGCAACACGCGGTCAATTTCATAGCAGGCATTTTGTTCATCCAGCACTGCACTGGCTATCGTCACTGACTGTTGCATACGGTAGAAATGCTGAAAGTCACCATCGCCGAGGGTGTGATGCATTAACTCGCCACGACGCTGAGCGCTGCGACATGGTGCCCCGACAATATGCAGGACAGGAACGTATTCCGCGTAACTTCCGGCAATACCATTAATTGCGCTTAACTCGCCCACGCCAAAAGTGGTAAGCAACGCTCCCGCTCCAACTACCCTGGCATAGCCATCCGCGGCATACGCCGCATTCAATTCATTCGCACACCCGACCCAACGCACGCTTGAGTGGTCAATGACGTGGTCAAGAAACTGCAAATTGTAATCGCCCGGCACACCAAACAGATGGTCAATGCCACAGCCTGCCAGCCTGTCCAGCAGATAATCAGCAACGGAATACGGGGTTTGCATGACAGCTATCCTTCTGACGGTAACCTCATGTTGAGTATCGAAGAACTGTGATGACTGTCCAGGAATGTCGCTGCGAAGGAGGTGGAAAGCAGGGTGTACAGTTTTGACGATCAAAATGTCCTTGAAGAATCGATTGTGTAACCGTATACACTGAAAGGCACATATATTCTGGAAGGAGGCGACATGGCTTATCAGGCTAACGAAAATCGCTATCACACAATGGAATACCGCCGCTGCGGTCAGAGCGGCCTTAAACTGCCGATTGTCTCCCTGGGTCTGTGGCACAATTTTGGTGACACCACTCAGGTCGAAAACAGCCGGGACTTATTACAGCACGCCTTCGATCTGGGGATCAGCCATTTTGATCTGGCGAATAACTACGGCCCGCCGCCGGGTTCGGCTGAACGAAACTTCGGTCGCATCCTGCAGGAAGATTTTTTATCGTACCGGGATGAACTGATAATCTCGACCAAAGCGGGCTATACCATGTGGGAAGGTCCCTACGGTGACTGGGGATCGCGCAAGTACCTGATTGCCAGCCTCGATCAAAGTCTGAAACGTATGGGGCTGGAGTATGTTGATATCTTCTATCATCACCGCCCCGATCCCCAAACACCGCTCAGAGAAACCATGAACGCGCTGCATCATATTGTGCGTCAGGGGAAAGCGTTGTACGTAGGACTCTCTAATTATCCTGCGGATCTCGCCAGGCAGGCGATCGAAATACTCGATGATTTAGGGACACCGTGTCTCATCCACCAGCCGAAATATTCCATGTTTGAGCGCGGGGTTGAGGGGGGACTGCTGTCACTCTTGCAGGAAAAAGGCGTTGGCAGCATCGCCTTTTCCCCGCTGGCTGGCGGGCAATTAACTGACCGCTATCTGAACGGTATTCCGGCGGATTCCCGGGCAGCGAGCGCCAGTCGTTTTCTCAACCCAGACCAGATCACCCCACAAAAACTGGAAAAAGTCCGTGCCCTTAATGCGCTGGCCGGGCGCCGGGGACAAAAACTGTCCCAGATGGCGTTAGCCTGGGTTCTTCGCGATGATAAAGTGACGTCAGTACTGATTGGCGCCAGCAAACCTGCGCAAATTGAAGATGCCGTTGGCATGCTGGCAAACCGTCATTTCTCTGCCGAAGAGTGTGCGGAGATCGACGCCATCCTGGGTTGATGGAAATAAAGACACATTTATTAACAAAAAGTGCGCTCTCTGACGATTTAAGAGTTAAGGCGATGAAACGGGGCTTTACTGCCCCGTAATATTACGTTAACAGGCCGGCTACGGCTCGATCGTGAAGGAGAGAAAGAATGTTCAGGTCACTGATTCTGGCGGCAGTCTTATTGGCTTTTGCACCGCTGGCCGCAAACGCTGGCGAAATCACCCTGCTGCCGTCGATTAAATTACAAATTGGCGATCGCGATAACTACGGCAACTACTGGGACGGTGGGCGCTGGCGTGACCGGGATTACTGGCACCATAATTATGAATGGCGCAAAAATCGTTGGTGGCGTCATGACAACGGCTATCATCGCGGCTGGGATAAGCGCAAAGCTTATGAGCGTGGCTATCGTGAAGGCTGGAACGATCGCGATGACCATCGCGGGCGTGGACGTGGCCACGGGCACCGCCATTAATGTAACAAATCCCCATCATGCGGGGAGTATTGTTCACACAAATCATCGAGTTACCCAGGGCCTGTGTCTATACCCAGGCCCTTTTTGCATCACGCTTTGCCAATCGCCAGATGACAAGCAGCCACATCCGCTCTCCCCTGTTTTCCCGTAAATTTCCTGTTCATTTCACAAATTCGCAAAATCGGAAAAAAAAATTCCTATTTATCGTGTTTTTTTTGAACTTTGCGCGATAAATATTAACATTAATTTAATATTATAAAACCTGGGGTGAGCGCTAATGAAAAAACAAGAAAGACAAAAGGCCATTCGGGTTAAGTTAGTAACCGATAAAAAGGTTTATGTTAGCGAATTAGCAAAGGAATTATCTGTCACAACTCGCACGATCCGTAATGACTTAAATGAATTAAGTCAGAATAGCCTTTTCTCGTTATTTCATGGTGGTGCACGCTTAAAAAGCGCATCTGATGAATCATTATTTGAACAGTCTTTCACCAACACCATATTGAATGGGTTCAAAAGCCACAAAGAAATTGTATCGGTTTCTGCTCATGCCAAAAAAAATAGCTATATAGATGATAGCATTTACATACTTGGTTCATTTAATATCGATATTGTTTCTGAAACGACGACATTTCCTCAGATTGGCCAGACCATCCGAGCCTCTGCAACCCGTTTTTATGCCGGAGGAAAAGGCACAAACCAGGCGGTTGCCGCGGCTAAAATCAATAACAATGTTCATCTTACCGTTAAGTTAGGAGCTGATGAGTTTTCCAAAAAAGCCAAAAGATATTTAACCAATACTGAAATTTCTTCTTTTTCTTTTTTTGAAAATGAAATGTCATCCACGGGCATTGCAATGGTATGGGTTTCAGGTGCCACGGGTGACAATATGATCAGTATCGATCTTGGGGCCAATGAAACATTTACCCAGGAAGATATTCTATTGGATATTGATACCATCCGTAATTGCAAAGTTTTTTTAACTCAGCTGGAGAATAATTTTCCAATCACGCGTTTCGCTATCATGCAGGCAAAACTCGGAAAATCGCTGGTTGTCCTGAACCCGGCGCCTTATGTTTCAGAGATCAAAGAAATATTGCATTTAATTGACATTATTACACCGAACAAAATTGAAGCTGAAGCGTTATCTGGTATCAACATTGTTGATATCTATTCGGCCAAAAATGCCGCCAGGAGCATTTATGTGCAAGGCGCAAAATGCGTCATTATCACGTTAGGTAGCGACGGTTGTCTGATCTTTGATGGCACAGTTTTCACGCATATTCCTGCCTATAAATCAGCCGTGGTCGATACCAGTGGAGCAGGCGATGCCTTTACCGGGGCACTGGCTGCATGCATTGCAAACGGTAAAGGACTCATCAATGCAGCGCAGTATGCTTCTGCGTTTGCCTCGTTGAAAGTTGAACGTAAAGGTGCATCAAACATGCCCAACAATTCACTTGTTTATCATCGTATGCAGTAGCTGTTTAGAGCATCATTCAGCCCCCTACACCTATAGGATAATCTCATGAAAAATAAAATGTTTTATCGTGTTATCGGTGCCACAGTCGGTTTAGCGCTTTCCGCCACGTTCACCGCCCCTGCTTTTGCCGCCGATACTCAGACGCATAAACCTAAAGTCGCGCTGGTGATGAAATCACTGGCAAATGAGTTTTTCCTGACCATGGAAACCGGAGCAAAAGAGTATCAGAAAAAAAATGCCGACAAGTTTGATTTGATTTCTAACGGCATCAAAAACGAAACAGATACGGCAAATCAAATCCAGATCGTTGAACAAATGATTGTCTCAAAAGCCGATGCGATTATCATTGCACCATCAGATTCGAAAGCCCTTGTACCAGTCATTAAGAAGGCAATTGATGCCGGTATTATTGTCATCAACATTGATAACAAATTTGATGACGGTGTACTTAAAGATAAAAACCTGAATATTCCTTTTGTTGGCCCGGATAACCAAAAAGGTGCAAAAGAAATTGGCGATTATTTAGCGAAGCATCTTAAGGCCGGCGATCAGGTTGGTATTATTGAGGGCATCCCTACCTCCAGCAACTCTCAGCAACGTACTCTGGGCTTCCAAAATGCAATGGCGCAGGGCGGTATGAAAGTCGTCTCTGTTCAATCTGGCCAGTGGGAAATTAACAACGCCAATGCGGTCGCTGCGGCAATGTTAAGTGAGTATCCTGATATCAAAGCACTGTTAGCCGATAACGATAATATGGCATTAGGTGCCGTTTCCGCCATCCGTTCTGCCGGGAAAAAAGGACAGGTTCTGGTTGTCGGCTATGACAATATCGAAGCGATTAAGCCTATGTTAAATGACGGTCGTGTTTTAGCAACCGCGGACCAATTTGCCTCTCAACAAGCTGTATTTGGTATTGATGCCGCCCTTGATGCCTTAAAAAATGGCAAAAAACAGAGTGAGCTCTCCAGCAACGTAGAAACACCAATAAAACTGATCGTCAAACAATAAGCGGATTACAGTGCGCCGCTGTGGTACTGCCATCAATTGAGTATCAGAGCGGCTTACCGGATAAGGCCAGAATATGAAAAGTGGGCAAGAAATCCTCACAATACAGGGGGTAGGTAAAACCTACAGTGAACCTGTTCTGGTGGATGTGACGCTAGCATTATATCCAGGAAAAGTACTGGCCCTGACGGGAGAAAACGGTGCCGGGAAAAGTACGTTATCAAAAATTATTGGCGGGTTAACCAACGCAACGACCGGGAAAATGGTTTATCAGGGGCAGCCTTACGCACCTGCGAGCCGAAAAGATGCAGAAAAGCTGGGTGTTCGCATGGTTATGCAAGAACTCAATTTACTGCCTACGTTGTCGGTTGCAGAAAATTTATTTCTCGAACAACTTCCGCATCGATTCGGCTGGATCGATCGAAAAAAGCTAGCAGAAATGGCCCGTCCGGTAATGGCAATGGTTGGGCTGCAATCAGTCGATCCAAATACGCTGGTGGGCGAATTGGGTATTGGTCACCAACAGATGATCGAAATCGCCAGAAACCTGATTGGTGAAAGCCGGGTACTGATTCTGGATGAACCGACGGCCATGCTTAGTAGTCGTGAGGTCGAACTGCTGTTTAAACAAATAGCGCTCTTCAAAGCCCGAGGCGTTTCAATAATTTATATTTCTCACCGACTGGATGAGCTTGCGATGATAGCCGATGACATCGCGGTGCTACGTGATGGTCATTTGGTTTGCGTGGACGATATTAAACGTTATACCCGCGATCAACTTGTTTCGTTGATGGTCGGCCGCGATTTAGAAAGTTCATTTGATTTAAGTGGACGCCAGGCAGGTCAGCCCATCCTGAAAGTGGAAAATTTTAAGCGTGGGAAAATCATTCGCGACACGTCGTTTACCTTGCACAGTGGCGAAGTGCTCGGCATTAGTGGCCTGGTCGGCTCTGGCAGGACAGAGCTGCTACGCGCTATTTTTGGCGCGGACAAAATAGACAGTGGCACATTACTGATTGGCACTCCACTAAAACCGGTGGTGATCCGTTCGCCTGCACAAGCTATCCGACACGGTATCGCCTTAGTCACTGAGGATCGTAAAGGTGAAGGGCTTCTGCTACCACAGTCGGTTGCCGCAAATATCTCGTTGGGTAACAGCGGCAAAATTAGCCATCTGTCGGTCGTTAACACATTGAGTGAAACCACATTAGCGAATAAGCACATCAACAATTTAGGCGTTCGTACAACGAACACCTCACAGGCCGTGGAAAGCCTGTCAGGTGGTAACCAGCAGAAAGTTCTCATTAGCCGCTGGCTGGAACGAGACTGTGAAGTCGTCTTATTTGATGAGCCGACTCGCGGTATTGATGTAGGTGCCAAGCAAGATATTTATCAATTACTGAATACGTTAACGGCGAAGGGAAAAGGCGTTGTTGTCGTTTCCAGCGACCTGCGCGAACTGATGCTGGTTTGTGATCGTATTGCGGTCATTTCCGATGGCAAGTTAGTGAACACATTTACACGTGATAACTGGAGCCAGGATCGCATTTTAGCGGCTGCATTTTCGGCCTATCAGCATTCAGAAGAGACTGTCAGCGAGTAGCCGGGGATAAAAAATGAAAAACAATTTTGCGACAAAACAAGCGGCAGCAGAGAAACGAAATACACCGACGTCATGGAAAGGTCTAAGTAGCTATATCGGGTTGCTCGGAGCGTTAGCCGCAATGATCGTCCTATTTTCATGCCTCAGTTCTCATTTCTGGAGCATGAACACTTTCAGCACTATTGCGAATCAGATCCCCGATTTAATCGTCATGTCGGTGGGGATGACATTTATCTTAATCATTGCCGGCATCGACCTTTCCGTTGGATCGTTGCTGGCGCTTGCTGCTGCGGTCGTCAGCGTCACCCATTTAAATTTTCATTGGACGCCCTGGCTGGCCGCGCTTTCAGGCGTAGCACTCGCCACATTCGTTGGGGCGCTAACGGGCCTGATTACCGTTGCCTGGCGTATTCCGGCGTTTATCGTCTCACTGGGCGTTCTGGAAATGGCCCGCGGAGCAGCGTATCAGTTAACTGACTCGCGGACCGCGTATATCGGTTCTATTTATGATTATTTAGCCGACCCCATTCTCTTTGGCGTCTCCCCTTCTTTTATTATCGCGATCGTTGTCATTGTCGCTGGGCATCTGGTGCTGACGCGAACCGTATTTGGTCGCCATTTGATCGGTATTGGCACCAATGAAGAAGCCGTTCGATTGTCAGGTATAAATCCGGGTCCTTATAAGATCGCAGTCTTTGCTTTGATGGGGGGATTATCCGGTCTGGCGTCGCTGTTTCAGGTTGCCCGTCTTGAAGCCGCCGACCCCAATAGCGGCGTTGGCATGGAACTACAGGTGATTGCCGCCGTTGTGATTGGTGGCACGAGCCTGATGGGAGGACGTGGCTCTATTATTTGTACGTTTCTTGGCGCGTTGATTATTTCCGTTCTGGCAGCGGGACTGGCGCAAATTGGCGCAAGCGAGCCGACAAAACGTTTTATAACAGGAGCCGTGATAATCGTTGCAGTGGTACTTGATACATACCGTAGCCACTTAAATAAAAAATAATCATGAGGGTTACCCGGCTTGACCGGGTAACCACAGCAGATGAAAGCCCTGTTACAATCCGAGCACGGTTCCGACGAGCAGCCAAATATTCAGTGCCACGACCAGCACCACAATCACCCAGCCTACCTGTTTCACCCAACGACTATTAACTAAATCCCCCATCAGTTGGCTGTTGCTGGTAAAAATCAGTAGCGGTACCAGCGCCAGGGCGATACCAAAGCTGAGTAATACCTGACTCATCACCAGAATCCGGGTGGGATCAAGCCCCATTAGAATCACAATAAATGACGGCATCATGGTGACGCTACGACGCACCCAGAGCGGGATATGAAAGCGGATAAAACCTTGCATAACCACCTGCCCCGCCAGCGTGCCAACCACGGTAGAGGAAAGCCCTGCTGCCACCAGGCTTAAACCAAATACGGTAGCAGCAGCATGGCTCAGCAGCGGTTCAAGCGTCAGATAGGCCTGGTCCAGGTCTGCGATACCGGTATGCCCGCTAAAGTGAAACGCGGCTGCTGCGGTCGCCATCATCGCCAGATTCACAAATCCGGCAATCGTCATGGCGATAGCCACATCCCATTTCGTCGCTGCGTAACGCTGTTGGCGCGTACCACCGTGCAAATGCTGGGTTAAGGAGGAGTGCAGATAAATGACGTGCGGCATGATGGTAGCGCCAAGCACACCGGCCGCCAGGAACACCGCTTCAGAATTGGGCAGACTTGGTATAACCATTCCTTTGCTAAGCTGCGCAAGGTTCGGTTGGGAAAAGATCAGCTCGACAATGTATGCCGCGGCCACGAATAGCAACAAACCGCCGATCACTTTTTCCAGGGGTTTCTGCCCGCGACGCTGCAGCATCAGAATTAAAAATGTCGCAATACCCGTGAGCACAGCCCCCTGCAGCAGCGAAACGCCAAGGATGAGTTTAAAGCCAATCGCAGCGCCAATAAATTCTGCAAGATCGGTCGCCATCGCAATAATTTCGGCCTGTACCCAGTAAAACCAAACCACAGGACGAGGATAGTGATCACGGATCTGTTCCGCCAGGTTTTTGCCGGTGGCAATGCCAAGCTTGGCCGACAACACTTGAATCAGCATTGCCATCAGGTTTGCCCAGACCACAACCCACAGCAGTTTGTAGCCAAAGCTAGCCCCCGCCTGGATATTCGTAGCAAAGTTACCGGGATCGATATATCCGATAGCCGCGATGAACGCAGGTCCCATTAATGCGAGCTTCAACTTGCGCGCTGCCCGTCCACTGCTACTCTCAACGCGATCGTTAGTCATTTTAGTGCCTCAGAAACATAGCCTTTGCTATGTTTCAAGCTACGCCTATTGAGAATGATTATCAAATTCATTTTAATGGGTGAAGTTGATTTCTCTGATAGCGTTTGTCTATGGAACGGTAAGAAATTTGGAAATGCCGGTAAGATGTTTGATTATTGTTATGAGATTAGCACAGTGACATAACTTTTCACTTCCATACTAAACATAACGGAAGTGTATCACCGATCACTAATTTTGAATCTCGTCACAGGTCCTTATTATAGTGTGTGTTTGATCTCGTTTTCTTTACTGTTGTTACATAGAATGTGCACGAAAACTAAATCTGCCTCAAATTTGGAGCAAATATGGACCGCGTTCTTCACTTTGTCCTGGCCCTTGCCGTGGTTGCGGTACTCGCACTGCTGGTAAGCAGTGACCGTAAAAAAATCCGCATTCGTTATGTTATTCAATTGCTTGTTATCGAAGTGTTACTGGCATGGTTCTTCCTGAACTCTGATGTCGGCCTGGGCTTTGTAAGAGGCTTCTCCGAGATGTTTGAAAAACTGCTCGGATTCGCTAATGAAGGGACTAACTTTGTCTTCGGCAGTATGAATGATAAAGGCCTGGCATTCTTCTTCCTGAAAGTGCTTTGCCCAATCGTCTTCATTTCCGCCCTGATCGGTATTTTGCAGCATATCCGTGTTCTGCCGGTTATCATCCGCGCGATTGGTTTCCTGTTATCCAAAGTGAACGGTATGGGCAAACTGGAATCCTTCAACGCCGTTAGCTCCCTGATCCTGGGTCAGTCCGAGAACTTTATCGCCTATAAAGATATCCTCGGTAAAATGTCTCGCAACCGCATGTACACCATGGCAGCAACGGCGATGTCTACCGTTTCCATGTCTATCGTCGGCGCGTACATGACGATGCTGGAACCAAAATACGTTGTTGCTGCGCTGGTTCTGAACATGTTCAGCACCTTTATTGTTCTGTCACTGATCAACCCTTATACCGTTGATGCCAGCGAAGAAAATATTCAGATGTCCAATCTGCACGAAGGTCAGAGCTTCTTCGAAATGTTGGGTGAATACATTCTGGCAGGCTTCAAAGTTGCGATTATCGTTGCGGCAATGCTGATTGGTTTCATCGCGCTGATCGCTGCCCTGAACGCCCTGTTCGCTACCGTTACCGGTTGGTTTGGCTACAGCATCTCCTTCCAGGGCATCCTGGGTTACATCTTCTACCCGATTGCATGGGTGATGGGTGTGCCGTCCAGCGAAGCGCTGCAGGTGGGCAGTATCATGGCAACCAAACTGGTTTCCAACGAATTCGTCGCAATGATGGACCTGCAGAAAATCGCCTCTACGCTCTCTCCGCGCGCTGAAGGCATTATCTCTGTATTCCTGGTTTCCTTCGCGAACTTCTCTTCTATCGGTATCATTGCAGGTGCAATTAAAGGCCTGAACGAAGAGCAAGGTAACGTGGTTTCCCGCTTTGGTCTGAAACTAGTATACGGTTCTACGCTGGTCAGCGTACTGTCTGCTTCCATTGCAGCACTGGTACTGTAAGTGTAAGACAATATCGTTGTAAAAATGCCGGGGATTTTCCCCGGCTTTTTTATGCCTGCTATTCAGCAAACCGAAGGGATATAGGGTAAGAACGGACAGGATACAGAAACGAAAAACCCCCGCTTTTCAGCGAGGGTTTCAATTTTGGTGGAGCTAAGCGGGATCGAACCGCTGACCTCTTGCATGCCATGCAAGCGCTCTCCCAGCTGAGCTATAGCCCCACGATGCGTTTACGTACCAAATTCATTGGGATTAAATTTGGTGGAGCTAAGCGGGATCGAACCGCTGACCTCTTGCATGCCATGCAAGCGCTCTCCCAGCTGAGCTATAGCCCCGTCACGTAAAGCTTGTCGAGTTGACGGGCGGCATCATATGAATTCCCTTCGCGTGTGTCAACGGCAAAATTAACTCATAGAATTCAATCGCTGAAAAAGCAGGCAAATGAAGAACATTGCGCAACAACTCGCATTCAGTAGTTAAACGCGTCACGGTTTCTACTAAAATGGTGCTATAAAATGAGCCACTAATTAACCCCACGACTATTCAGGGAATCGTTATGTTCAAGGAACGGATGACGCCAGAAGAACTTGCTAATCTGACCGGATACAGCCGACAGACCATCAATAAATGGGTGCGCAAGGAAGGTTGGGCTACCTCACCCAAACCAGGCGTTCAGGGCGGTAAAGCCCGTCTGGTTCACGTTACCGAACAAGTTCGTGAATACATTCGCAGCGCTGAGCGTTCAGCGGAAGGCTTATCAGATAATTTATCTTTATCAGGTGACACCTCCATCGAAGCTCTACTGATAAGACTCGCCAAAGAAATGACGCCATCAGAACAGAAAATGTTTACGTCGCTGATCCTGCGTGAAGGCATTACGGGTTTGTTACAACGCTTAGGGATTCGCGACAACAAATAATATGAAAAAATTACGCAGTAAAATGACCACCGAAGAGCTGGCTGAATGTCTCGGTGTCGCCAAACAAACCGTCAATCGTTGGATCAGAGAGCAAAACTGGACAACCGAAAAATTTCCCGGTGTTAAAGGTGGTCGCGCAAGGCTTATTCATATTGATGCCGGCGTCCGAGAGTTTCTTCTCAACATTCCAGCTTTTCGCAAGGTACCGGAATTTTATCAGGCAGAAGAACCTATTGCCGAGTATACACACGTGGTTCGCAGTCACGCCTGCCGTCAGATAATCAGCGCACTGGATAACATGTCGCCAACGGAACAGGAAAAGCTGGCGATGTATATTTCGCGCGAAGGTATTCGCACTTTCCTGACCCGTCTGGGCATTGATGAGTCTGAATAAATACCAAAAAAAACGGCAGGCTATGCGCCTGCCGTTTTTTTATCTCTTAACCTGTCTTACTGCTGACTTTCACGCTCAGCAATAAACGCGAGCGCTTTGTTAATACGTTCAATGCTGCGAGATTTACCAATCGCATGCACCGTAACGTCTAACGCAGGAGACTGACCCGCACCGGTTACGGCTACGCGCAGCGGCATCCCGACTTTACCCATACCCACTTCCAGCTCATCAGCGGTTGCCTGAATCGCGTGGTGCACGTTTTCCGCGGTCCATTCGCTGATAGCAGCCAGTTTATCGCGAACCACTTCCAGCGGCTGACGGGCAACCGGACGCAGGTGTTTCTTCGCTGCATCGGCATCGAACTCAGCAAAGTCTTCGTAGAAGTAGCGGCAGCTCTGCGCCATCTCTTTCAGCGTCTTGCAGCGTTCACCCAGCAGTTTTACCAGCTCAGACAACTGCGGGCCAACACGCGTATCGATATTTTCCTGCTCGATGTGCCACTGCAGATGTGTCGCCACATATTCTGGTGCCAGTGCATTAATGTAGTGGTGGTTCAGCCACTGCAGTTTTTCAGTGTTGAACGCGCTCGCAGACTTGCTCACCGCACCGAGAGAGAACAGTTTGATCATTTCTTCACGGGTGAAGATCTCCTGATCGCCGCTGGACCACCCCAGACGTACCAGATAGTTCAGCAACGCTTCTGGCAGGTAGCCGTCGTCGCGATACTGCATGACGCTGACCGCACCGTGACGTTTAGAGAGTTTTTTGCCGTCGTCGCCGTTGATCATCGATACGTGAGCATAAACCGGGACCGGTGCGTTCAACGCTTTCAGGATGTTGATCTGACGTGGGGTGTTGTTGATATGGTCTTCGCCACGAATGACGTGGGTGATTTCCATATCCCAGTCATCAACCACAACGCAAAAGTTATAGGTCGGGGAACCATCAGTACGGCGGATGATCAGGTCGTCCAGCTCCTGGTTGCTGAATTCGATCGGCCCACGGATCTGGTCATCAAAAATAACGGACCCGTCCTGCGGGTTCGCAAAGCGTACGACGCAAGGTTCGTCATCCGCGTGGTGTTCATGGCTATGACGGCAGCGACCGTCGTAACGTGGTTTTTCACCTTTTGCCATCTGATCTTCACGCAGCTGTTCCAGACGTTCTTTGGAGCAATAGCATTTATATGCCGTACCTGCTTCCAGCATCTCATCGATGACAGCATTGTAACGATCAAAACGTTTAGTCTGGAAATACGGGCCTTCATCCCACTCCAGATTCAGCCAGTTCATGCCATCCATAATGGCTTCAATAGCTTCCGGAGTGGAGCGTTCGAGATCGGTGTCTTCAATACGCAGTACAAACTCACCGCCATGGTTACGTGCAAAAAGCCAGGAATAAAGAGCAGTACGCGCACCGCCGACGTGCAGGTAACCTGTCGGGCTTGGCGCGAAGCGAGTTTTGATTTTCATGAAATGGCCTTACGTTTATAAAGATGCCGACAACCGGCAAATCCTGGGAAGATTATCAGGCTGGTATTCTATCACTGTGGTCTGATTCCTCAATGTTGTTCAGGTTGGAACATCACGCTTTGCCATTTTCGTATACAAATCATGCGGCATGGATTGTTTTGCGATCGTTTTGCTTAAATTTACGACGAACGAACAATTTCTTTAGAAAATGCGTTGACTCATTTTCAACTCTCCCTATAATGCGACTCCACACAGCGGGGGTGATTAGCTCAGCTGGGAGAGCACCTCCCTTACAAGGAGGGGGTCGGCGGTTCGAACCCGTCATCACCCACCAACTACTTTAAGTAGTCTCCGCCGTGTAAAGTAAGAAATTGAGAAGTGGGTGATTAGCTCAGCTGGGAGAGCACCTCCCTTACAAGGAGGGGGTCGGCGGTTCGATCCCGTCATCACCCACCACTTTCTCGCCAGCTGGATTTCTTACAATAAAATGAAGTACCGAAGTGGGTGATTAGCTCAGCTGGGAGAGCACCTCCCTTACAAGGAGGGGGTCGGCGGTTCGATCCCGTCATCACCCACCACTTCGGGTCGTTAGCTCAGTTGGTAGAGCAGTTGACTTTTAATCAATTGGTCGCAGGTTCGAATCCTGCACGACCCACCAATGTAAAAAGGCGCCCTAAAGGCGCCTTTTTGCTATGCGAAAAATTTAACAATTCGAACCTGCAGCTGGTTCGGGTCTTGCCTGATGCGCTACGCTTATCAGGCCTACAGACTACACGCGTAGGCCGGATAAGACGTTAGTCGCCATCCGGCACAGACATCACATCGTCAATGCCACTACCAGTTTCTCCAGCGCGGGCGTTGCCTGTTGTTGGTCGTACACAATGTACAAATCCGCCGGAATACGTTCCTCTAACGGGCGGAACACCACTCCCGGCCAGTTCATCTGCGCATAACTGTCTGCGATTAAGGTAATCCCAATCCCCATACTGATCATCGCCAGTACCGTTTGCGGCTCCCTCACCTCGCGAATAATCATTGGCGTAAAGCCGACGCTCAGGCAAACACGCTGCAAAAATGTCCAGTCAGTATGAACGGAAGGCATCGTGACAAAATATTCGTTCCGTAACGCTTCCAATGGTATCGCTGCAAGCGCGGCCAGTGGGTGCTCTTCTGGCATCGCTACCAGAAAAGAGGACTCATGCAAACGCAAGCTGGTGAATCCAGGCGAAGGTTCAGTCGCCATCCGCCATACTCCTGCATCCAGCTCACGCCGCTCCAGCATCGTCATCTGCATTGCCGGCATATACTCGCGAAATAGCACTTCAACGTTGGGATTTTCCTTCAAAAAACGCCGCATGACCGGGCGCATTTTTCCCCACATTGCCGTACCGATAACACCAAGTTCAATTCGCCCTGTTTCACCACGACCAATCTGCTCTACGCGTGCCAATGCCTGATTGGCGCTGGCTAACAAACGGCGGGACTCCTCCATCAAAATAGTCCCTGCATGGGTTAACGCAACACTACGGGAGTGACGGATGAACAGCAAAGTGCCAAGTTGATGTTCAAGTTCTTTGATATGAATACTCAAAGGGGGTTGCGACATATTCAACCGGGCAGCAGCCCGACCAAAATGCAGTTCTTCTGCAACAGCAAGGAAATAACGCAATAACTTCAGATCAATACGATGGGCACGTTCCATAACTGTTGCACTCCATGAATGAGGGATAAGGTCTGGAATTTACCACATTACCTGATAAAAAAGAGTTTTAACGACCAGATATCCGATATGCATACAGATAATAGAGAGTACGTTGGGAAAAGACAGGTATGAAAATAGATATATAGCGTAAAATTAATAATGTGCCATTGTCAGCCTCAATACCCTGAAAGGGAATTATTTCTTTACGTATTACTGTCGCTTATAAAGCAAACTGGCGAGTATTTACTCGCCAGTGATATATAAATTAATGTGCCAATGATTTAGTCGCCAACTTTTCTGGATGATGCTGGTACTTAAAGAACAATGCGAATACAACCGCCAGCGCCAGTGCATAAGCAGCAAATACCAGCCAGATGGTTTGCCAGTCTTTTACGCCATCAATAGAGAAATAATCGACGGCCATACCGCTTAAAATCGAACCTACCCATGCACCAACACCATTCACCATCGTCATAAACAGCCCTTGTGCACTGGCACGTATATTGGAACTGACCTCCTGCTCCACAAACACCGAACCTGAGATGTTGAAGAAATCAAACGCACAGCCGTAGACAATCATCGACATAAGAAGCAGCACAAAACCAAACGGAGAAGGATCGCCGAACGCAAAGAACCCAAAGCGCAACGTCCACGCCAGCATGCTCATCAGCATCACCGTTTTGATGCCAAAGCGTTTGAGAAAGAACGGGATAGTAAGGATAAAGCCGACTTCTGCCATCTGAGAAACCGACAATAGAATTGAAGGATATTGCACCACAAAGCTATTGGCAAACTCAGGGTTACGGGCGAAATCATGCAGGAACGGATTACCAAAGACGTTGGTAATTTGCAGTACCGCCCCCAGCATCATTGCAAACAAAAAGAAGATTGCCATACGCGGGTTTTTAAACAGAACAAACGCATCCAGTCCCAACTTACTGGCAAGTGTTGCTGATTCTTTTTTCTCTGCAACCGGAATTTTCGGCAACGTGAGAGCATAAAGCGCAAGCAGCAACGATGCACCGGAGGCGATATACAACTGTGCGCTGCTCAATTCCAGCCCCATCAGACTGACTGTCCACATAGCCACGATAAACCCGATGGTGCCAAAAACGCGTACGGGTGGAAATGATGAGACGGGGTCCAGACCCGCTTTTGCCAGGCAAGAGTAGGAAACACTATTCGATAATGCGATCGTCGGCATGTAGGCCATGGCATTGACTAACATGACCCAAAACATCGTGTCCGAATCCGTGACGGTTGTGGCATACAGCAACACACCGGCGCAGACCAGATGGCACAGCATATACGCACGTTCCGCGCGTAACCATTTGTCGGCAATGATCCCCATAATGCCAGGCATGATAATCGCCGCCAGGCCTTTGGAGCTGTATACCATGCCAACGTTGGCCCCCGTAAAATGTAAGGTGTTTATCATGTATGAACCCAGGGTTACCAACCAACTACCCCAGATAAAATATTGCAAAAACGACATAATTTTTAATCGGGAAATAATACCCATTTTTTATTCCTTGCCGTAGGGTAAAGCCCCTGATGCGGGGCTATTGTTATTGTGTATTTAGGCCAGCTTGCGTAAGAAACCACAAATCAGATTGATAAAGTTCTGACGAGAAAGTTCGGCTGCTGCCAGTGTTTGCTCATGGGACAGTTTTACATCACCCAATCCTTCCGCCAGATTGGTAATCGCTGATACTGCCACAACTTTCAGGTCGCAATGGCGAGCAGCAATAACTTCAGGTACAACAGACATGCCCACCACATCGCCGCCAATAATTTGCATCATGCGAATCTCAGCTGCTGTTTCGAAGTTCGGTCCAGGATAAGAAACAAATACGCCTTCAGTGAGCGGGAATCCTTCATCTGCCGCAACGGTCTGGAGAATGGCGCGGTAATCTGCATCATAAGCATTCGCCAATGAGAAGAAGCGATCGCCAAAACGCTCATCATTTAGCCCGACCATCGGGGTACCCGGCATCGTATTGATATGGTCGCGTAGTGCAACCAGGCTCCCCGGCCCCACTTCAGGACGTAAAGATCCCGCGGCATTAGTGCTGAACAACAATTCGCAACCCAGTAATTTCAGCGTGCGAACGGCGTCAGTCATTACCGCCATACCACGGCCTTCATAAAAATGGCCGCGCCCTTTCATGCAAGCTACCGGGACCCCTGCCAGATGACCAAGCACCAGTTCTCCGGCATGCCCATGGACGGTACTCACCGGGAAACCCGGCAGCTTTTCGTACGAGATAGCCACAGCACCTTCAATTTGTTCAGCCAGCGCGCCCAGACCGGACCCCAGAATAAAGGCGACACGTGGGGTAAAGTCGGGTTTATAGCTACGAATAATATCAGCACTGTACCAGGGATTTTGCGAGAAAGAGTGGCTCATGATATGTCCTTCTAAGGGCTTATTAATTGAATGAAATCTGACACCCTTCGTTTATAGCGGGAATCACATGAACCTTACCAATACCGTTTCCTGCATAATTCAATATCGATTTTATATAGATTGACCTTTATTAATTCAGATCCAATGCCTATCAATTATCAACATTTAAATATTGGACGAGCCATCTTTTACACAAATAACATAAGAACAGCTGCATCCTGGCAGCAATTATAAATTACGCACAAATATTCAGTGCATTTATTATTTGGCAGATGGAACACTCAATGAATAAAAAACTTATCGCAATAAGTTTAGCAACCTCATTAACCTTACCTCAACTGGCACAGGCTGAATTTAAAGGCGGCTTCGCCGATATTGGTCTGCATTACCTGGACTGGACATCCGATACCACAGAAAAAACCAGTAAGAAATCACACAAAGATGATTTTGGTTATCTTGAACTTGAAGGTGGCGCAAATTTTAGTTGGGGAGAAATGTATGGATTCTTCGACTGGGAGAACTTCTACAATGGCCGCCACGCTAAACCCGGCAGTGAACAGCGCTACACCTTCAAAAATACCAACCGTATCTATTTAGGTGATACAGGGTTAAACCTCTATCTTCATGCCTACGGCACCTATGGCTCACCTGAACGTGCTAATTTTCATGATGACATGTTTCTCTATGGGTTAGGGTATAACTTCACTGGCAACGGTTACTGGTTTAAACCCTTCTTTGCCAAACGCTACACTGACCAGACATATTACACCGGAGATAATGGTTATGTGATGGGCTGGGTTGCAGGCTATAGCTTCCTGTTAGGCAGTGAGACGTTTTCCGTCACGAACTGGAATGAGTACGAATTTGACCGCGCAGCAACCTACGCAGCAGGAAACGGCGGCAAAGACGGCATCAACGGTGCCTTTGCGTTGTGGTGGAATGCGACACCGCACCTGACTGCAGGAATTCAATATCGCTACGCCGATAATAAACTGGGGGAGTCTTTCCTTCAGGATGGCATCATTTATTCCATCAAATACATATTTTAACCTACCGCACCTGCCCGACTGGCAGGTGCATTTAAATCTGATACAACGGATCGCGTGCCCGTCCAGCAGTTAATTCACTGGCCTGTGTACGCACCACGTCCCACAATGCCTGAGCGGCAGTTGAGAGAGAACGATTTTTGCGCCGCGCCAACATCAGTTGCCGCTCAACAACTGGCGTTAAACGTTTAACCTGTAAATGGCTGCCCTGCGGTAAGGGGAGTGCCAGCGCGGGCAGCACGCTGATTCCAATCCCTGCTTCGACCATCGGGAACAGCGTTGCCGGGTGTCCAATCTCCTGAACAATGTTGGCATCAATAGAAAAATGAGACAATGCCGCATCAATTAGCGGTCGGCTACCAGAGGCATAATCCTGCAAAACCAGGCGCTCATGCTGCAGATCCTGCCAGTTAATCCATTCCCGGTGAGCTAGCGGGTGATCCTGACGACACAACAACAGAAACGGCTCCGATAGCACCGCTTCACACTGCAGATCGGTCACGGCTCCCGGGTCAATCACAATGCCAAAATCCACTTCCCCCTGACGAATACTCTCCAGTACCCACTGTTGTGGCCTGTCGTGCAGGACAAAATCGATAGCCGGATACAGCTGATTGCTCTGCGCAATACACTGCGGAATGAGATGCGCGGAAATCGTCTGGCTGGCAGCCACACGCACCGTACCGGTTAACTGCGTACCAACCTGACCGGCTTCGCGCAGCGTACTGTGCAGTTCATCCAGGATGCGTTCCAGCCGTGTTGCGAGTTGCTGCCCGGCTTCCGTCAGCACCACCTCGCGCGTTGTACGATCCAGTAGCCTGACACCCGTCTGCCCTTCCAGCTCTTTTACACTATGACTGACCGCCGACTGGCTTAAGCCAATGATATCCCCCGCCCGGCTAAAACTTTTGGCCTGAGCGACGGTGACAAAGATACGTAATTGGCGCAAAGAATAATTCATCGATTCGATTCATATATAGATGCAATAAATCAATTTTATTTCTCAAATGGAAAAACGCAAAATGTGAGTACCGAATTTCAGGAGCTTTTATGAAACTTTTTCGTATCCTTGATCCGTTCACGATAACGCTGATTACCGTCGTTTTATTGGCCTCATTTTTCCCTGCCGAAGGCGGCTTTGTTCCTTTTTTTGAAGGTCTAACCACCGCCGCTATTGCCCTGCTCTTTTTTATGCACGGCGCAAAGCTCTCGCGTGAAGCCATTATTGCCGGCGGTAGCCACTGGCGTTTGCATCTGTGGGTCATGTGCAGCACCTTTGTGGTCTTCCCCGTGCTGGGTGTTCTGTTTGCCTGGTGGGCACCGGTCAACGTTGATCCGATGCTCTACACGGGTTTCCTGTACCTGTGCATTTTGCCGGCCACAGTGCAGTCGGCAATTGCCTTTACGTCACTGGCGGGCGGTAACGTTGCCGCCGCCGTGTGCTCCGCCTCTGCCTCCAGCCTGTTGGGTATTTTCCTCTCGCCTCTGTTGGTCGGACTGGTGATGAATATGCATGGTGCAGAAGGCAGCCTGGAGCAGGTAGGGAAAATCATGCTGCAACTGCTGCTGCCGTTCGTACTGGGACATCTTTCACGTCCGTGGATTGGTAACTGGGTGTCACGCCATAAAAAATGGATCGCCAAAACAGACCAGTCATCCATTCTGCTGGTGGTTTACTCCGCTTTCAGTGAAGCGGTCGTGAACGGAATCTGGCACAAAGTTGGGGTCGGTTCACTGCTGTTTATTGTGATTGTCAGCCTTGTATTACTGGCCATCGTGATTGGTATCAACGTCTTTGTCGCGCGCAAATGCGGCTTCAACAAAGCCGATGAAATTACCATTGTCTTCTGTGGGTCGAAAAAGAGTCTGGCAAACGGGATCCCCATGGCCAATATTCTGTTCCCGACTTCGGTGATTGGTATGATGGTGCTGCCGTTGATGATCTTCCATCAAATCCAACTGATGGTATGCGCCGTATTGGCGCGTCGTTACAAGCGCCAGACGGACGCATTACAGGCGACGCAGCAGAATAGCCGCGCCGCGAAAGCTTAAAGCGGGCGTTTCAGGGGCTGTACCAGCTGTGTCAGCCCCTCGGTTTTAATCAGCAGCGTGATTTGCATTAGCTCACCCAGTTTGCCTGGCGGAAATTCATCTTTGCGGGCAAACCACAGCAGATACTCTTCCGGGACGTCAATCAGTCGACGCCCCTTATATTTTCCAAAAGGCATCACGGTGTTGGCAATATCAATCAGTTGCTCTTTTTCCATCTCAGGCGCCCAGTAAGCGGATCATTTCAGCTTCATCGATAACGATAATGCCCAACTCCTGCGCTTTTGCCAACTTCGAGCCTGCCGCTTCGCCGGCAATAACCAGATCGGTTTTCTTCGACACGCTACCTGCCACTTTCGCACCCAGTGCGGTCAGCCGCGCTTTGGCATCATCACGCGACATCTGGCTCAGACTACCGGTCAGCACGACCGTTTTCCCCGCGAAAGGACTGTCGATCTCTTCTGCATTGATGACGACGGGTGCTGGCCAGTGAATACCCTGCGCCAGCAACTGCACGATCACCTCGCGGTTGCTCTCTTCGGCAAAGAAGTTAAACACGTGAGTGGCCACCACAATGCCGACATCCGGTACTTTTTGCAGCTCTTCAATAGAGGCCGCCTCCAGCGCATCCAGCGTACCGAAATGCGCCGCCAGGCCAGCCGCCGTGGCTTCACCGACTTCGCGAATGCCCAGCGCATACAGGAAACGGGCAAAGGTGGTTTCTTTCGCTTTTTCCAGCGCGTTCACCACGTTTTGCGCCGATTTCGGTCCCATGCGATCAAGACCGGTCAGCTTACCTGCGGTCAGCGTGAACAAATCCGCTGGTGTGTGCACGTACTCTTTCTCGACCAGTTGATCGATAATTTTGTCGCCCATACCGTCAACATCCAGCGCACGACGGGAAACGAAGTGTTTGAGCGACTCTTTACGCTGCGCACCACAGATTAAACCGCCCGTGCAGCGAGTCACCGCTTCGCCTTCCACGCGTTCAACGTCAGAGTTACACACCGGACAATGAGTGGGGAACTCGATTTCGCGCGTATCTTCAGGACGCTCGGACAACACCACGTTAACCACCTGCGGGATGACATCGCCCGCACGACGAATAACGACTTTGTCGCCAATGCGTAACCCCAAACGCTCGATTTCATCAGCATTATGCAACGTCGCATTACTGACCAACACGCCAGCCACTTGCACCGGCTCGAGGCGGGCGACGGGCGTAATCGCGCCGGTACGCCCGACCTGAAACTCAACATCGCGAACAAAAGTCATCTGTTCCTGCGCCGGAAACTTAAAGGCTACCGCCCAGCGCGGTGCACGGGCAACAAAGCCCAGTTGCTCCTGCAGCGCCATGGAGTTGACTTTGATAACCACGCCGTCGATATCGAATCCCAACGTTGGGCGGTCTTCTTCAACCTGATGATAGTAAGCGAGTACTTCCTGCGGAGAGTCGCACAACGTTACCCTGTTGCTGACCGGTAGGCCCCACGCTTTAAACTGCAGCAAGCGCCCCAAATGCGTATCGGGCAGTTCGCCGCCTTCCAGCACGCCGACGCCATAGCAGAAGAAAGTAAGCGGTCGCTTCGCGGTGATACGCGGATCGAGCTGGCGTAATGATCCTGCCGCCGCATTGCGCGGGTTAGCAAACACTTTGTTGCCCGTGCGGCGGGCTTCTTCGTTAATTTTTTCAAACCCGGCCTGCGGCAAAAAAACTTCGCCGCGCACTTCCAGACGTGCCGGAATATTATCGCCACGCAGTTTTAACGGGATCGCGCGGATGGTGCGCACGTTCGAGGTAATGTCCTCGCCAGTCGAACCATCACCACGAGTTGCCGCGCTGACCAGTACACCGTTCTCATACAGGATACTGACCGCCAGACCATCCAGCTTCAGCTCACAGCACCATGTCAGCTTATCCGTGCTCTTCAGTCTGTCCTGAACGCGCTTATTGAAAGCGAGAAAACTCTCCTCATCAAACACGTTATCCAGCGACAGCATCGGCACTTCATGACGGATCTGGCTGAATGCCGCCAGTGGTGCGGCACCTACGCGCTGGGTGGGTGAATCAGGCGTGACGAGTTCAGGATGCTGCGCTTCCAGTTCACGCAGTTCGCGCATCAGGCGATCATATTCCGCATCAGGAATTTCCGGCGCATCCATCACATGGTAAAGATACTCATGATGGCGAAGCGTGGTTCGCAGTTCTGTCAGTTGTTGTTCGATTGATTCCATATCGCACCATCAATGATAAAAAACCCCCGACAGGCGGGGGTTCAGAAAGGAGAGGTCACGCCAGAGGAAAATCAGGCGTGAGATTCTTTAACTTCGCGGATGCGGTCCTGATACTCGCGCAGTTTCTGCGGCGTCATCATACGACGTTGATCGTCGAGCACCACACCACCCACTTCATCGGCAATGTGTTGTGCGGACTGCAGCATCAGCTTGAAGTTTTGCAGTTCGTCGCCATAGGACGGAACCTGCATAAAGATAGTAACGCCCGGCGTGCTGAAATCGCCGGTCATCTCAGGGTCAAACGTCCCTGGGTTCACCATATTGGCAAGACTGAACAGCGACGGGCCACTCCCATCCGGGCTGAGATGACGATGGAAAATATTCATATCGCCAAATTTAAAACCAGCCTGCTGAATGCTGTTGAGCAACACCTCACCGTTGAGCTCGCTGCCATGATGCGCCGCGACGTTCATAATGATGACCGCTTCTTTACGCTGCGGTTTTTCAGCAACAGGCGCTTCTTCAACAACCGGTTCAGGCTGTGGTTGCGGTTCAACAACAGGCTCTACTGGCTGGAAGGCCTGCGGTGCAGGTTGTGGCGCTTGCTGCACGGGTTGCTGTACCTGTGGAGCCGCTGGCTGAGGTTGCATCGGTTGCTGCTGTACCGGCTGATGTTGCACCGGTTGTGGCTGTTGTACTGGCTGCTGCGGATGCTGGGCATGCGGCTGCGGTACCTGTGGCGCCTGAGTGGGCTGCTGCGCGTGTTGACGCGGCTGAGCAGACGCATAAGGCGGCTGGTACTGGTGTTGCGGCGACTGAGGAGGAACACCATGTTCCTGAGCGCTGCCGGGAGCATGATTCACACGATGCACGCGGACTTCGCCCACGCCTTCGTCTTCCTCGACGTTGTCGTCGTAGGAATCCTCGTCATCACGTTTAGACTTCATGCGTTTCAGTGGGCGATCGCGGAATATAGAAGACCGTTCTTTACGGCTAGTCCAGAAACCATGTACCAGTAAAGCGATTATGGCGATCGCGCCAACAATGATTAATATCAGACGCAAATCCTGCATCATTATATTCTCTGTTGTTCTAACACCTTGCCACCACGGCAAACATTTACTCACTAAGAGTATTTGCCGATTACGCCAAGTGCAAGTGCACTCTTGGCTTTCACGGCATAAAGATGAATAAAAACGTGCTTTTTGCTGTTTTTTCGAACATTTCTGAACAGCCTAACGCTCAACAACCCGGTAAGATACGCAAAGTTTACCAGAGCTTTTATAACAAGGAGTATGTCCTGACCATGGTTTCATCATCTGCAGTTGTACCTCGCAGCGGTTTTTATTACTTTTCTCAGGGATGGAAACTCATCACTCAACCGGGAATTCGTCGCTTTGTTATCCTGCCTTTACTGGTGAATATTCTACTGATGGGTGGCGCATTCTGGTGGCTGTTTACGCAACTGGACAGTTGGATCCCCGCGCTGATGAGCCACGTCCCGAACTGGCTACAGTGGCTTAGCTATTTGCTATGGCCGATTGTGACTGTCTCCGTGCTACTGGTGTTTGGCTACCTGTTCTCCACCATCGCCAACTGGATTGCCGCACCGTTTAACGGCTTGTTGGCAGAACAACTCGAAGCCCGCCTGACGGGCGCGACACCGCCTGACACTGGCGTTCTTGGCATCATGAAAGATGTGCCGCGTATTATGAAGCGTGAATGGCAAAAGCTGGCGTGGTATCTCCCGCGCGCCTTTGTGTTACTGCTCCTCTATTTTATCCCCGGCGTGGGGCAGACCGTCGCCCCGGTGCTGTGGTTCCTGTTCAGTGCGTGGATGCTGGCCATTCAATATTGTGATTATCCATTCGACAACCACAAAGTGCCCTTTAAAGAGATGCGTATCGCCCTGCGCACACGCAAAGCCACCAACATGCAGTTTGGTGCGCTAACCAGTCTGTTTACGATGATCCCGGTGCTCAATCTGTTCATCATGCCGGTTGCGGTTTGTGGTGCCACGGCGATGTGGGTAGACTGCTACCGTGCTAAACACGCGTTATGGAAGTAATGCAAAAATGTGTAAAACAGGGATGGCTTATGCCGTCCCTTATTCCATACTGACGTCGAATATTTCCTTTCTGAATATAGATATGCTAAATCCTTACTTCCCCATACTTTCTCAACAGGTATGCTGAAGCGGTATCCCAATTTCATACAGTTAAGGACAGGCCATGAGTAAGATTTTTGAAGACAACTCGCTGACTATCGGTCATACGCCGCTGGTTCGACTGAACCGTATCGGTAACGGACGCATTCTGGCGAAGGTGGAGTCACGTAACCCGAGCTTCAGCGTCAAATGCCGTATCGGTGCCAATATGATTTGGGATGCCGAAAAACGTGGTGTACTGAAGCCGGGCGTTGAGTTGGTCGAACCGACCAGCGGTAACACCGGGATCGCGCTGGCCTACGTTGCTGCCGCCCGTGGTTACAAACTCACCCTGACGATGCCAGAAACCATGAGCATTGAGCGTCGCAAGTTGCTGAAGGCATTGGGTGCAAACCTGGTGCTTACCGAAGGCGCGAAAGGCATGAAGGGCGCGATTCAAAAGGCAGAAGAGATTGTTGCCAGCGACCCAGAAAAATTCCTGCTGCTTCAGCAATTCAGCAATCCGGCTAACCCGGAAATCCACGAGAAAACCACCGGACCGGAAATCTGGGAAGATACCGACGGTCAGGTTGATGTGTTTATCTCTGGCGTAGGTACCGGCGGTACGCTGACCGGGGTGACCCGCTACATTAAAGGGACCAAGGGCAAAACGGACCTCATCACCGTTGCCGTTGAGCCGACAGACTCGCCGGTTATCGCCCAGGCACTGGCGGGTGAAGAGCTGAAACCGGGTCCGCACAAAATTCAGGGCATTGGCGCAGGCTTCATTCCGGGTAACCTTGACCTGAAGCTTATCGATAAAGTGGTTGCCATCACCAATGATGAAGCTATTTCCACGGCGCGCCGCCTGATGGAAGAAGAAGGCATTCTGGCGGGTATCTCTTCAGGTGCTGCGGTTGCTGCTGCGCTTAAGCTCCAGGAAGATGAAACCTTTACCAATAAGAATATAGTGGTTATTCTACCGTCATCGGGTGAGCGTTATCTGAGCACAGCACTGTTTGCCGATCTCTTCACTGAGAAAGAACTGCAACAGTAATGCCAGCATGTTAAATACGCGTAAAAAAGCACCCTTTTGGGTGCTTTTTTGTGGCCTGCTTCAAAGTTTCAACCCACCTGGCATTGATTCAGCCCGCCGGAACTGGTATTTAACCAAACTAATTATTTTGATGCGCGAAATTAATCGTTACAGGAAAAGCGCTAGCTGAATCGATTTTATGATTTGGTTCAACTCTTCCTTTCGCGGCATAATGTTTAATGACGAACGAAACGTCAGCGGCAAGAAGTTGCCAGCAACGGATTGCACCGAACTCCTTTTGTGTCGCGTCCTGTTTACGTCGACGCTAACAATACAGGCTAAAGTTGAACCGCCAGGCTAGACTTTAGTTCCACAACACTAAACCTATAAGTTGGGGAAATATAATGTTCCAGCAAGAAGTTACCATTACCGCTCCGAACGGTCTGCATACTCGCCCTGCTGCTCAGTTTGTTAAAGAAGCAAAAGGCTTTACGTCTGAAATCACTGTGACTTCCAACGGCAAAAGCGCTAGCGCAAAAAGCCTGTTTAAGCTGCAGACTCTGGGCCTGACTCAGGGCACCGTTGTTACCCTTTCCGCAGAAGGCGAAGACGAGCAGAAAGCAGTTGAGCATCTGGTTAAACTGATGGCTGAACTCGAGTAAGTTCAACGAGTTCTTTTAAATATCAGTCACAAGTAAGGTAGGGTTATGATTTCAGGCATTTTAGCATCCCCGGGTATCGCTTTCGGCAAGGCACTGCTGCTGAAAGAAGACGAAATCGTCATTGACCGGAAAAAAATTTCTGCCGACAAGGTTGATCAGGAAGTTGAACGTTTTCTGAGCGGTCGTGCCAAGGCATCTGCGCAACTGGAAGCGATCAAAACCAAAGCTGGTGAAACATTCGGTGAAGAAAAAGAAGCCATCTTTGAAGGGCATATCATGCTGCTCGAAGATGAGGAGCTGGAGCAGGAAATCATAGCCCTGATTAAAGATAAGCACATGACGGCTGACGCAGCTGCGCATGAGATTATCGAAGGTCAGGCCACAGCCCTGGAAGAGCTGGATGATGAATACCTGAAAGAACGTGCGGCTGACGTACGTGACATCGGTAAACGCCTGCTGCGTAACATCCTGGGTCTGGCAATTATCGACCTGAGCGCTATCCAGGAAGAAGTTATCCTGGTTGCCGCTGACTTGACCCCGTCAGAAACCGCACAGCTGAACCTCGAGAAGGTGCTGGGTTTCATCACTGACGCAGGTGGACGTACCTCTCATACCTCAATCATGGCGCGTTCTTTGGAACTGCCTGCCATCGTAGGTACCGGTAGCGTCACCTCTCAGGTGAAAAACGACGACTATCTGATTCTGGATGCCGTAAACAATCAGGTTTACGTCAACCCAACTAACGACATTATCGAACAACTGCGTGCCGTTCAGGAGCAGGTTGCTACCGAGAAAGCGGAACTCGCTAAGCTGAAAGATCTGCCCGCTATCACGCTGGACGGTCACCAGGTTGAAGTGTGTGCCAACATCGGTACCGTTCGTGACGTTGAAGGCGCTGAGCGTAACGGCGCTGAAGGCGTGGGTCTGTATCGTACCGAATTCCTGTTCATGGACCGTGAATCGCTGCCGACTGAAGAAGAACAGTTTGCTGCGTATAAAGCCGTTGCTGAAGCGTGTGGCTCTCAGGCGGTTATCGTACGTACCATGGACATCGGCGGCGATAAAGAACTGCCGTACATGAATTTCCCGAAAGAAGAGAACCCGTTCCTGGGCTGGCGTGCCGTGCGTATCGCGATGGATCGTAAAGAGATCCTGCGTGACCAGGTTCGCGCTATCCTGCGTGCCTCTGCTTTCGGCAAACTGCGCATCATGTTCCCGATGATTATCTCTGTTGAAGAAGTGCGTGCGCTTCGCAAAGAGATCGAAATCTACAAACAGGAACTGCGCGACGAAGGTAAAGCATTTGACGAAAGCATTGAGATTGGCGTGATGGTGGAAACACCAGCTGCGGCAACAATTGCACGTCATTTAGCCAAAGAAGTTGATTTCTTTAGTATCGGCACCAATGATTTAACGCAGTACACCCTGGCAGTTGACCGTGGTAATGATATGATTTCACACCTTTACCAACCGATGTCGCCATCTGTTCTGACGCTGATCAAGCAAGTTATTGATGCTTCTCATGCTGAAGGCAAATGGACCGGCATGTGTGGTGAGCTTGCAGGCGACGAACGTGCTACACTTCTGTTGCTGGGGATGGGTCTGGACGAATTCTCTATGAGCGCCATTTCTATCCCGCGCATTAAGAAGATTATCCGTAACACGAACTTCGAAGATGCGAAGGTGTTAGCAGAGCAGGCTCTTGCTCAACCGACAACGGACGAGTTAATGACGCTGGTTAACAAGTTCATTGAAGAAAAAACAATCTGCTAATCCACGAGATGCGGCCCAATTTACTGCTTAGGAGAAGATCATGGGTTTGTTCGATAAACTGAAATCTCTGGTTTCTGATGATAAGAAAGACACCGGAACTATTGAGATTGTTGCTCCGCTCTCTGGCGAGATCGTCAACATCGAAGACGTGCCGGATGTAGTTTTTGCTGAAAAAATCGTTGGTGATGGTATTGCTATCAAGCCAACCGGTAACAAAATGGTTGCCCCTGTTGATGGCACCATCGGCAAAATCTTTGAAACCAACCATGCGTTCTCTATCGAATCTGATAGCGGCATTGAGCTGTTTGTTCACTTCGGTATTGATACCGTTGAACTGAAAGGCGAAGGCTTCAAGCGTATCGCTGAAGAAGGCCAGCGTGTGAAAGTGGGCGACCCGGTTATTGAATTCGATCTGCCGCTGCTGGAAGAGAAAGCCAAGTCTACCCTGACTCCGGTTGTTATCTCCAACATGGACGAAATCAAAGAACTGATCAAACTGTCCGGTAGCGTGACCGTGGGTGAAACTCCGGTTATCCGCATCAAGAAGTAATTCTTGCCGCAGGGAAGAATGGCGCCATCTGGCGCCATTTTTTTTATCTAACGGACGTCAAAACCTGCCGGATGGTGCTACGCTCCTCCGGCCTACGAAAAACGCCGTAACGTAGGCCAGGTCAGGCGTATGCGCCGCCATCAGCATTAAATTTGTGAAGTAACCGGCCGGTAACACGCCTCGCGCATCAGGATTTTCATACCTTCCGGCCCGCTTTCCAGTATCCGCCGTTCCGAATCCGCCACTAGCAGTTCACAATCATAGCCACCGGCAATCCCAAACATGGCGCGCGCCACACAGATATCTTCCAGCGCCTCTGTTCCGCTGGTATCAAAATGTCCAACGATGCGTCCATGCTGACTAACCACCAGTCGATAACTCTTCATCGCGCCTCCCCTGCCGGTGGCAAAATTAACTCATCACAACCGCACAAGTGCGTCCATGTCATCACTTCCAGCACGCGCTGTGCAGCGTCGTGCGTGGCAGCAGTAAGTGGTTTTCCCAGCACGATACCACTCACCAGTTCAGCGCAGAACAGATCGCCGGTCCCCTTCAGGTCCGTTTTCACCCGCGGATGGGCTAGCACCTCAACCGTTTCAGCCGTCACGACGGCAACCTGAATGACCTCCTCGGTTTCTCCCGGAGCGCTGGTGATTACCACCCATTTCAGCGTATCGGTGAGCAGCGATTTGGCTGCCGATATCGCTTCATCCAGCGTGCGACACGGTTTACCGCTCAACATCTGCAGCTCAAACACATTTGGCGTCAGTCCCTGTGCCAGCGGTAGCAGATGTTTGCGATACGCCTCCGGTATTTCGGCCTTTACGTACATGCCGCTGTCCGTATCCCCAATCACCGGATCAACCAGAATACACAGATCCGGGTGGGTAGCCCGCACGGTCTCCAGCCACTGTGCCAGCAGAGCGATTTGTTCCGCACTGCCCATATACCCCGTGGTCACCGCTTTTAGCTCACGTAACGCATCGCGTTCATTTAAGGCGCGAAGATAGCCGCTAAACCAGTCGGCCGGGATAACACCGCCATAAAAAGTCTCATAATGCGGTGTATTGCTGAACAGTACCGTTGGGATCGCGGTGACGCGTAATCCCTGCGCTTTGATGGCCGGGACGGCGATGCTGTTACCTACGCTGCCATACACCACCTGTGACTGGACGGCGACGATATCGGTTTGTAGCGCCCGATGCTTGTCGTCGAAGAGCACTGACTGTATTTCACTCTCCTGCTGCATAAACTTCTCCTCTCGCTGGACAGCGGGCTATCGCCTCACTATTATCGTCATATGCTAAAATTCATTTTGTCATAGGTCAATAATGATCGACGGAAAAACCGCTAACGAAATTTTTGACAGTATTCGTCAACATGTCGCTACAGGCACCCTCGCCTCAGGCGAAACGCTTCCGCCAGTGCGCGAGCTAGCGACGACATTGAACGTCAACCGCAATACTGTCGCGGCGGCTTATAAACGACTGGTCACCTCCGGGCTGGCACTCAGTCTTGGGAGAAACGGGACGGTAATAAAAGGAATTTCCTCCCCTATCGCGCTGGAGGGAGGGAACCCGGATACCCCGCTTACCGACCTTTCCGGCGGAAACCCTGCGCCGACTTGTCTCCCCGATCTCAGTCGTTATTTCGCGCAAATAAATAAGAATCCACGTCTGTATGGCGATGCCGTCGTATCGCCTGAGCTTAAAACCTGGGCCACACGCTGGATACAGGATGCCCTCCCTGGCGTGGGAGAAATTGATATCACCAGCGGTGCTATTGACGCTATTGAACGACTACTGTGCGCCCATTTATTGCCGGGCGATAGCGTCGCGGTAGAAGATCCCTGCTTTTTAAGTAGCATCAATATGTTGCGTTATGCGGGATTCTCAGCGAGCCCGGTCACCGTAGACAACGAAGGCATGCAACCCGACATGCTGGAGGCGGCGTTACAAAGAGGGGCGCGGGCAGTGATCCTGACGCCGCGGGCCCACAACCCGACGGGATGTAGCCTGAGCGCCGCACGCGCCGCCCAGTTACAAAAAATCCTGGCCCGCTATCCGCAGGTGCTGGTGATTGTCGACGACCACTTTGCACTGCTGTCCGCATGCCGTTGGCACCCGGTGATTGCCGCGCAAACCACACACTGGGCAGTCGTCCGTTCAATGTCGAAAACATTAGGCCCGGATTTACGCCTTGCCATCGTTGCCAGCGATCCGGTCACTTCAGCAAAACTGCGGTTACGACTCAACGCCGGCAGTCAGTGGGTCAGCCATCTGCTTCAGGATTTGGCCTGCGCCTGCCTGAGTGACGAGGAGTATCAACGTAAGCTGGTCCAGACTCAGCGGTTTTACGCAACACAGCAGCAAAAACTGACCACCGCTCTCAGAGGATATGGCATTGATCTACCCGTCGGTGATGGTCTGAATCTGTGGCTGCCTCTGACGCACCACAGTCAATCACTTGCTTTTGCCCTGGCAAAATCCGGTTGGCTGGTGCGCGAAGGTGAGGTGTTTGGTGTGAATACACCATCGCACGGTCTGCGCATTACGCTGTCGACCTTGAACGACAGCGATATTCATAAGCTGGCGGCTGATATTCATCAGGCGCAAAAGCGCTAACAGGAGAGAAAAAGTGCGAGTTCATTTTGTTATTCATGAGTCTTTTGAATCTGCTGGCGCGTATCTGCCGTGGGCAGAACAGCGTGGCTATACCATCACCTGGTCACGGGTTTACGCCGGAGAATCGGTTCCCGCCAATGCTGATGGGTTCGATATGCTGGTCGTCTTTGGTGGCCCGCAGTCTCCACGCACCACGCTGGCAGAGTGCCCGTATTTTGATTCTCAGGCCGAACAGCATCTGATCAATCAGGCGATTTCAGCACGCAAAATTGTGGTGGGGATCTGCTTAGGTTCACAGCTGATTGGCGAGGCGCTGGGCGCGAAGGTATGTCAAAGCCCGGAAAAAGAGATTGGTCATTATCCCATCACACTGACTGAAGCAGGTAAAGCGCACCCGCTGATCGCCCACTTTGGATCGCCGCTGATGGTCGGTCACTGGCACAACGATATGCCTGGATTAACCGATCAGGCGACAATTCTGGCGACAAGTGAAGGCTGTCCGAGACAAATCGTGCAATACGGTAATTTTATCTATGGTTTCCAGTGTCATATGGAATTCACCGCCGAGGCAATCGAGGGGCTGATTCAGCATTCGGAACAAGAGTTAGCAGAGGCCAAAGGAAAACGCTTTATCCGCTCTGTTGCTGAAATGCGCGAATGGGATTACCAGCAGATGAATGAAAAACTGTGGCAGTTCCTGGATAAACTGGTAGAGAACCGTAACGATTAATCATTGAAGGCCGGATAAAACACGCAATGTCTTATCCGGCGATCGTGTCGTATGTTTGCCTGATGGCGCTACGCTTATCAGGCCTACAAATTAAATCCCTGCGCCCTGGTTGAAGTGCTCTTCACCAAAAACGCCGGTCGAAAGGTAGCGATCGCCGCGATCGCAGATGATCGCCACCACCACAGCGCCGGGTGTAGCACGCGCCACGCGTAACGCCCCCGCCACCGCGCCGCCAGAACTGACACCGCAGAAAATGCCTTCACGAACCGCCAGCTCACGCATGGTGTTTTCTGCATCATTCTGATGAATATCCAGCACCTCATCCACCAGCGAGGCGTTAAAAATGCCCGGCATATACTCCGCAGGCCAGCGGCGAATCCCCGGAATACTGCTGCCCTCTTCCGGCTGCAGACCGACAATAGTCACCGGTTTAGCCTGTTCACGCAGAAAACGAGATACGCCAGTAATGGTGCCAGTCGTGCCCATGCTGGAGACGAAATGGGTAATGCGTCCGGACGTTTGCTGCCAGATTTCCGGGCCGGTTGTGGTGTAATGCGCATACGGGTTATCAGGATTGTTAAACTGATCGAGCAACTTACCTTCGCCACGTTGGGCCATTTCCAGAGCTAAGTCACGCGCCCCTTCCATGCCCTGCTCTTTGGTCACCAGTATCAGTTCAGCCCCGTAAGCCCGCATCGCCGCACGTCGCTCCTGACTCATGTTGTCAGGCATCAGCAGCTTCATGCGATAGCCTTTCAGCGCGGCGATCATCGCCAGCGCGATGCCGGTATTCCCGCTGGTTGCTTCAATCAGTACATCGCCCGGCTTAATTTCTCCGCGTTTCTCCGCTTCGACAATCATCGACAGCGCAGCCCTGTCTTTCACCGAGCCCGCGGGATTATTCCCTTCCAGTTTGACCCAAATTTCACTGCCGTTTTCCGGCGCAAGACGCTGCAGTTTAACCAGAGGCGTATTGCCAATCGTTTGTTCTAATGTGTTCACGTTTTCAGCTCAATAAAATGCCGGGTGGCGCTACGCTTACCCGGCCTACAGGTCATGCTTTAGCCCGTAGGCCCGGTAAGCGCAGCGCCACCGGGGAATAACTATGCGAATTAACCTATCAGGCCGATTGCGCCAGGGCAAGTTCCGCTTCACGCGTTTCAATGCGCTGGTCACCGTTGTACAGTCGTGCATTTTGCAGCCCAACAAACAGGCGTTCGCCACGAGCTGGGGAATCGTCTCCCTGCATGACCACTGTCAGCGGTTCGTTATACCACCCCAGTGGTTGCACAACTAATTGGGTGTAGTGACCTTTCGGGCTGGCTTCCAGCACCTGTACCGGCAACGGGGAATCCAGGCTGGTACGACGGCTCACATCCACTTCCCACGGACGCAGGAACAGGTCGACCGGCCCTTGATACGCTGGCGTATAGCCCAATGGCCAACGGTGTGCGCCAACATGGAACTGTCCACCACGAATCGTCCCCTGCAGGCGGTTAACCTCACCCATAAATTCCAGTACAAAGCGGGTTGCCGGTTCACGCCAGACCTGGTCCGGCGCATCGGCTTGTTCAATATGTCCCTGGCTCATTACCACCACGCGATCGGCCACTTCCGTTGCTTCTTCCTGGTCGTGGGTAACAAACACGCTGGTGAATTTCAGTTCTTCGTGCAACTGACGCAACCAACGACGCAACTCTTTACGCACCTGAGCATCAAGTGCACCAAACGGCTCATCGAGTAGCAGGATCTGCGGTTCCACCGCTAACGCTCGTGCCAGCGCCACACGCTGTTTTTGCCCGCCGGAAAGCTGCGCCGGAAAACGATCCGCCAGATGGGCAAGCTGCACCATCTCCAGCAATTGAGTGACTTTCGCCTTAATGGCCGCCGCGTTTGGACGCTCGCGACGCGGTAAGACCGTCAGCCCAAAGGCGATATTGTCGAAAACGGTCATATGGCGAAACAGCGCATAATGCTGAAAGACGAAGCCAACTTTACGATCACGCGCATGTAAACGACTGACGTCAGTACCATGAAAGCGAATATGCCCGCTGGACTGATGTTCCAGCCCGGCAATAATTCGCAGCAGCGTCGTTTTACCCGAACCGGAGGGTCCCAGCAGCGCGACCATCTGACCTGAAGGAATATCCAGCGAGATATCGTTCAGCACCTGGGTGCGACCAAAAGACTTCTTAATATTGGCAATCTCAATGCTCATGATTTTCCTCCTGCTGCGCGCGTTTTTCCTGGTTCTCCAGGCGCCATTGCAGCATGCTCTTCAAAAACAGGGTAATAATCGCCATCAGCGTTAACAACGCCGCTGCGGTAAAGGAGCCGACAGTGTTGTAATCCTGCTCCAGTAATTCAATCTGCAATGGCAATGACAAGGTTTCGCCGCGAATCGAACCAGACACCACCGACACCGCACCAAACTCACCAATCGCACGGGCATTGGTCAACACCACACCGTACAGCAATGCCCAACGGATATTCGGCAGCGTCACGCGTCGGAACATCTGCCAGCCGGACGCGCCAAGCAGCACAGCCGCTTCATCTTCATTACTGCCCTGGCTTAACATCACCGGCACCAGTTCGCGCACCACAAACGGACAGGTTACAAAGACCGTAACCAGCACCATGCCTGGCCAGGCAAACATGATTTGCAGGTTATGTTCATCCAGCCAACCGCCGAGTGGGCCGTTAGAGCCGTAAAACAGCAGATAGACCAGACCGGCGACCACCGGCGAGACAGCAAACGGAATATCCAGTAGCGTCAGCAACAGCTGGCGACCCGGAAAGTTAAAGCGGGTCACCAGCCAGGCCAGCAAGACACCAAACACCAGGTTCACTGGCACTGCGATCAGTGCAATCAACACCGTAAGCCAGATGGCATGCAGCATGTCCGGGTTAGCCAGATTCTGTAATACCGGCAGTAACCCCTTACTGAATGCCTGCACGAAGATATAGATCATCGGCACCAGCAAAATAAACGCGGACACCAGCATGCCCGTGCCAATCAGAAACCATTTACCCCAGTTGATGCGGGGCGCCCCATAGTGTTTCAATTGGGTAATGTCTGCCATCAGTGACCTACCACGCGTCGACCAAAGCGACTCTGCAGGGTGTTAATCGAAAACAGCAGCAACAACGAAGCCCCAAGGATTACTGACGCAATCGCACTAGCGGCTGGGTAGTCAAACTCCTGCAAGCGAACAAAAATCATCAGTGAGGTGACTTCCGTTTTCCACGCAATATTCCCGGCGATAAAGATAACTGCGCCAAATTCGCCTAAACTACGGGTGAACGACAGCGCCACGCCCGCCACCAGCGCAGGTGACAGCTCCGGCAGCACCACTTTACGGAAACTCTGCCAACGCGTAGCACCCAGCGTTTCCGCCGCTTCTTCATACTCCGGTCCTAACTCTTCCAGCACCGGCTGTACGGTACGTACCACAAACGGGATACTGGTAAATGCCATAGCCACCGCGATACCCAGCCAGGTGTAAGTGACCTTAATATCCAGTTTCGCCAGCCATTCGCCGTAGAAACCGTTGACCGAAAACAGTGACGCCAGCGTCAGACCCGCTACCGCCGTAGGCAGCGCAAACGGCAGGTCCATCAGCGCATCCAGCAACGTGCGGCCCGGAAAACGGTAACGGGTTAAGATCCACGCCATTAACAGACCAAACACGCCGTTAAAAATCGACGCCACAAATGCTGACAGCAGCGTGACTTTATAGGCCGCCACGACCTGCGGGTTAGTGATCACATCCCAATATTGCGCCCAGCTCATTTGCGCCAGTTGCATTACCAGCGCACTAAGCGGTAACAGCAATATCAGGCACACAAACAGTAAGCTGGTACCCAGACTTAAGGTAAAGCCGGGCAGCACGCGTCGGGAAGAAACAGCAAACATTTACTTGCGCCCCGCCGCCAACAGTTTGTCCAGCTCACCGCCGCTGACAAAGTGTGTTTTCATCACTTCAGGCCAGGAGCCGAACTTGTCTTCTACGCGGAACAATTCAGTCTGCGGGAATTTATCTTGCAGCTTGTCCATGACCTGTGGGTTATTCACACGGTAGTAATAGTCGGTGATGATGGTTTGTGCCTGCGGGCTGTACAGCCAGTTCAGATACGCTTTAGCCGCTTTCTCTGTCCCGTTGGCCTGCACATTCTTATCTACCCAGGCAACCGGGAACTCGGCAAGAATATTGGTTTTCGGAATAACAACCTCAAAACCCTGCGCTTCATACTGCTTGCGAATGTTATTCACTTCCGACTCGAAGCTGATCAATACGTCACCGAGCCCGCGCTCGGCAAAAGTGGTGGTCGCGCCACGGCCGCCGGTATCAAACACTTCGACATTTTGCAGGAACTGGGTCATGAACTGTTCGGTTTTGGCTTTATCGCCGCCGTCTGCTTTATCCGCAGCGCCCCACGCCGCTAAATAGGTGTAGCGCGCATTCCCGGACGTTTTCGGGTTAGGGAAGATAAGCTTGACGTCAGAACGAACAAGGTCATTCCAGTCGTGAATATTTTTAGGGTTTCCTTTACGCACCAGGAATCCCATTGTGGAATAGAACGGTGAACTGTTGTTCGGCAGGCGAGTTTGCCAGTCGGCCGGGATCAACTTGCCTTTGTCGTGCAGGATTTGCACGTCGGTCACCTGGTTATAGGTCACCACATCGGCTTTCAGTCCCTGTAAAATCGCCAGCGCCTGTTTTGATGACCCGGCATGAGATTGTTTTATCGTCAGTTTATCGCCGCCGTTATCCTTCGCCCATTGCTGTTCAAACGGGGGATTAAGGGCGGCAAACAGCTCGCGAGACACATCGTATGAGCTGTTCAACAGCTCTGTTGCCTGCGCCTGCCCCACCAGCAACAGCAGCGCCGCCAGCGTCAGGGTTCTTTTTTTCAGTAAGTTAACGGCCATTGCGCACCCTTATAAATTTAATGACTTTCTTATGGTCATCATATTTATAACCGGCACTAAAGGAGTAACGGTTTTATATACCGTTTGATGATTTGAAAGTTGAAAAGAGAATAAGAGCTTATCCCAGTAGGTGTAATTGTTGCAGGCAGTTTGGACACGGACAGCGCGGAAAAACCGGAGCGTACACGAAGTACGTGAGGATTTTGAGCACTGCCCAGGGCCAAACTGGCAAATAAAATAGCCTAATGGGCTAGCTCTAAGGGGTACCTCCTCCCCAGGTTCACCAGGGAGGAGACAGGCATCAATCAGATGCCGACGCTAACGCTTTCCGGCAGTGTGCTGCCGCCATCAATCACGTTTTGCGTGCCAGTTAAGTAGCTGGATTCATCCGACGCCAGGAACGCCGCCAGTTCACCCACTTCAAGCGGGCAGGCCAGACGGCGCATTGGAATCGCTTTCGCCATGTCGACTAAAACCGATTCAGGATCGTCCGGGTTAGACTGACGTGCAATATTTTCCGCCATTGGCGTACGAACGTAGCCTGGGCAAATTGCATTTACACGAATCCCCGATTGCGCGTATTCAACCGCCAGGGACTTGGTTAAGCCGATAATAGCGGCTTTCGACAACGCATACGCCGTTTCACCCGGGTCGGCTACCATATCGCCTGTTACCGATGACATCATCACGATGCGCCCGTCTTTGCGTGCAATCATCTCCGGCAGAACGGCCTTCGTCACGTTCCAGACGCCTTTAATGTTGACATCAATGTGGAAGTCGCGATCTTCATCGCTCATTTCAAGGAAGTTGCCAAGGCGACATACGCCGGCATTGTTGACCAGAATGTCGATTTTGCCTTCAATTTTCTTCGCGCGTTTTACCGCTTCCGTGACCGACGCAAAATCTCTGACGTCTGCGTGAACCGCTGTGCAGCGATGCCCGCGCCCAGCCAGTTCATCCGCCAGCTTTTCAATCTCATCGGAGATATCCAGCAGGATTAAGTTCGCGCCATGGCGGGCAAACGTTCTGGCGATCCCCTCGCCAATACCCTGAGATGCGCCTGTAATCAATGCTGTTTTGCCCGTGAGTTTTCCCATTTCAATATTCTCCTTTTGAATATGAAGCCTTCACTTCATTCACGCAGAAGATACAGCATTAACAAATTCATGCTGAGGAATAGCTCACTAAATCAGGTTAATTTCAGGTAAAAAAAATCCCCGTCGGGGCGGGGATTTTCAATTCGATGACAGATAAGAACGCGGTAGGCCCGGTAAGCGTTAGTGCCACCAGGCAACACCGGGATTACAGCGCCATCAGTCGATCCAGCGACGGTGCAAAGTAATAGCCACCGGTGACCGGTTTAGTAAAGCGCAGCATCGCGTCACGTTTGCCGTCGGTATCACCAAACATGCTCAGCAGTTGCTGCTCAATATTGTGCAGACGCGCACAGTACGCGCAGAAATAGAGACCATGCGTACCGCTGGCTGTACCGTATGGCAGGCTCTGACGAACAATTTTCAGACCCTTGCCATCTTCTTTCAGATCCACACGGCTCAGGTGGGATGTTACCGGACGATCGTCACCATCGATCTCTTCGTTGGCTTCCTTGGTGCGGCCAATCATCATTTCCTGATCGTGAATACTCATGCGGTTCAGTTGCTTCAGGTTATGTTCCCAACGCTGCACGAATACATAGCTGCCACCAGCATCGACGCCATCTTTAATAACAGCGACTTCACGACGCGTTTCTTCACCCGCCGGGTTTTCAGTGCCATCAACAAAGCCACTGAGATCACGCTCTTCCACCCAGCGGAAACCGTGGATCTCTTCTTTGACATCGATGCAGTCGCCAAACGCTTCCATGGCCGCCTGCGCAACGGAGAAGTTCACGTCATGGCGCAGCGAGAGAATATGGATCAATACGTCATACTGGGTCGCCGGAGCCAGGCCTTTACCGTAAGGGATGAAGTCCTTCAGCTCTTCCGCGCCCACGCCACCGCTCAGTGTGCGCCAGGTAGTGTTGCCAAAAGCGACTACCGCGCCCAGATGCGCATCCGGGAATTTCGCTTCAAAGGTCGCCAGCTTATCGGCAAATGTTTTGCTGGCCGCTCGCAGAGCCTCAACATCACCTTTTACATTGGCTTCAATCCAAATCGCCGCACGGCAATGTTCTGGCAAAATGCCACTCTGAACCTGAGACATTGTTCCTCCTGAAAAAAAGCTGCCACGACATCGTGGCATTGATGGGCGTTATTCTACCTGTTTTTTTAGTAAGTCGATTTGTTCAGACGCAAATTAACGCCGCCAGATAATTTTGCTGACTTTCCACTCTTGTAGCGTATCGTCAGACGGCATTATGCCTTCAGGGCCGCTCCAGTCACCGGAAAAAATATAGCTAATGTGCTGACTTCCTTCAGCTTTACATTCAACGTTCTCGCTATCATCACCGGTTGCTTTCTGACAATTACCGAAGGCTTTAGTGTAAAGGTCGCTAAACGGTGTACCGATTTCAACACCCGCGTCTGATGAAATATCGCTGTCCAGGACATCAATGCGGCTGATGGTTCCCTGGTCTCCATTGATCACCATTGCCAGCTTGTCACCTTTCATCGCCTCAAAAAAGCGCACGACGTTGCCGTTATTGGTTTTCATCCCACTACGCAGGCGATAATCGCCACCCAGCGCATCAGCAATGGTCTTTTCTTCCAGTGTTGTCGCGCCCGTGAGTTTTCCCACGCCTTGCTCAGTGACCTCGGTCGAAGAACCAAACCAGTTCCACGGATTAGCGGCGGACCAGTTCACCGATGAGAGGGTTGAACACCCGGTCAGCACCAGCGGTATCGCGCATAACGTCAAACGCAGTGATTTCATTTCACTTCCTTCCATATTTATCAACGCTGCTTTGAGTCCGGTTTCACTAAAAAGTGCCGTTATTCTTTCTCGGGGGAAAAACAGGCACGCAAACGTTGATTGGTTAACAGCCAGACCAGCGCGACAATATCCGCCACCAGCAGCGCCAGACCAACGCCGTTGACAGGATCGCCTCCCAACCACAGCATCGGCTGCCAGCAGAGCAGCGCCAGTTGAGCCAGAATCAGTAATCCGCGCAGCCTGTGCCACAAAACGGGAAACGCGGAACGCCGCCCGCTGAGTAAAAACGCCAGCACGGCCGGAACGCCGGGAAGTAACCCCAGCCAGAACGCGTCATGATCGGGATAAAACAAATTCAGCAACGTGTTGCCTTGATCGCGGGAAGAACCCGCAATCACAAACAACACCCAGGTACGCGCCTGGAGCAGCAGCACGCACCAGAACAGAAATGGCAGGCGCAGACGCCCATGACCGTCATAGTCGGCGGGATGGAACTCAGTACTCTTCATCTTCGATTAAACGTTTACCCAGATGGAGTACATCGGTATGTTCATAGCCCAAACGCTCATACATACCCAGCACAACGTCATTATCGTCACGCACCATGATTTGAACCTTTGGACAACCACGGGCAATGAGCTTTTTCTCCAGCCGGTTCAGCAGCGCATTAGCAATACCACGCCCCCTGAACTCAGGATGCACGCCAAGGTAATAAGCGGAACCACGATGACCGTCATAGCCCCCCATCACTGTGCCGACAACTTCACCGTTCACTTCTGCGACCAGAAACAAGCTGACGTCATGATTGACTTTGCGCTCAATGTCCATTTCCGGATCATTCCATGGACGCAGCAGATCACAGCGCTCCCAGAGGGTGATCACCTCTTCGAAATCTTCCTGGCGAAATACGCGTATTTCCATGGTATTAGTTTCCTTTTCAGGACGTTAAAAAGCGATTATGGCGCGAACCACTGATTTAGCCAATATCTGACGCGAAACGACGGAAAAAATGGCATAATACGGAATTGTCACGTATTGAAATGAAAAGTAAAACAATTCTTATCCCGATCCGTCGCAACGGACTACGCGATACGATATAACGTCTGGAACCTTTTTTTACAACTCAGGCCGTATGAGCACTTTTAAACCACTAAAAACTCTCACATCGCGCCGCCAGGTGCTGAAAGCTGGGCTGGCAGCCCTGACGCTGTCCGGCATGTCGCAAGCCATCGCAAAGGAAGAAACGCTAAAGACCAGTAATGGTCACAGCAAACCGAAAGCCAAAAAAGCGGGTGCTAAGCGTGTTGTTGTTCTTGACCCAGGACACGGTGGTATTGATACCGGAGCAATTGGCCGCAACGGCTCGAAAGAAAAACACGTGGTGCTGGCGATTGCCAAGAATGTACGCTCGATTCTGCGCAATGAAGGAATTGATGCACGCCTGACCCGCTCTGGCGATACCTTCATTCCACTGTACGATCGCGTTGAGATTGCCCACAAGCACGGTGCCGATCTGTTTATGTCGATTCACGCCGACGGCTTCACCAATCCGAGCGCGGCGGGGGCATCGGTCTTCGCCCTGTCCAATCGCGGTGCCAGTAGCGCCATGGCGAAGTACCTGTCCGATCGTGAAAACCGTGCCGATGAAGTCGCAGGTAAAAAGGCCACCGATAAAGACCATTTATTGCAGCAGGTACTGTTCGATTTGGTACAAACCGACACCATTAAAAACAGCCTGACGCTCGGTTCGCACATTCTTAAGAAAATCAAGCCAGTACACCGCTTGCACAGTCGCAGCACGGAACAAGCCGCGTTCGTGGTACTAAAATCACCGTCAATTCCTTCGGTACTGGTCGAAACGTCATTCATCACCAACCCGGAAGAAGAACGGTTACTGGGCACAACGGCATTTCGCCAGAAAATCGCCACCGCTATCGCCAATGGCATCATCAGCTATTTCCACTGGTTTGATAATCAGAAAGCACATTCGAAGAAACGTTAATCATGAAGCCCGATGCACAGCGCGTTAAACAGTTCCTGCTTAGTCTGCAGGATAATATTTGCCAACAGTTATCTGCCGTCGATGGTGCAACGTTTGTTGAAGATAACTGGCAACGTGAAGCGGGCGGCGGTGGTCGTAGCCGGGTGCTACGTAACGGCGGTATCTTTGAACAAGCGGGGGTGAATTTCTCCCACGTACACGGTGACGCAATGCCAGCCTCTGCTACCGCGCATCGGCCAGAGCTTGCCGGGCGCAGCTTTGAGGCGATGGGTGTCTCGCTGGTCGTGCATCCGCAGAATCCGTACATCCCTACCAGCCATGCCAACGTGCGTTTTTTTATCGCCGAAAAACCGGGTGCCGATCCAGTATGGTGGTTTGGCGGTGGCTTTGATTTAACGCCCTACTATGGTTTTGAAGAAGATGCCGTTCACTGGCATCGCACCGCGCTTGAACTCTGCCAACCGTTTGGTGATGACGTGTACCCGCGTTACAAAAAATGGTGCGACGACTACTTCTTTCTGAAGCACCGTAACGAGCAGCGCGGCATTGGTGGGCTGTTTTTCGATGACTTAAATACGCCAGATTTCAACCACTGCTTCGCCTTTATGCAGGCGGTCGGGCAAGGTTACACCGAGGCGTATCTGCCGATCGTCGAACGCCGTAAAGCGATGATCTGGGGCGAGCGCGAGCGCAATTTCCAGCTTTATCGTCGCGGACGCTATGTGGAATTTAATCTGGTGTGGGATCGCGGCACCTTATTCGGTTTACAGACCGGCGGGCGCACTGAATCGATTTTGATGTCGATGCCGCCGCTGGTACGCTGGGAATATGACTGGCAGCCGGAAGCGAACAGCCCGGAAGCCGCCCTTAGCGAGTTTATTCAGGTCCGCGACTGGGTGTAATTGCCTGATGGCGCTACGCTTATCAGGCCTACAACCCGTAGGCCGGATAAGACGTAAAGCGTCGCATCCGGCACAATTCTTTCATCACGCCCACTGACGCATACGCTGATGCAGCGTCAGCGAGGGTTTTTCCGCAAACAGCTGCTGGTAATCGGTAGCAAACTGCCCTAAATGCCAGAATCCCCACTGCATCGCAGCGTCCTTCACCGTTGCACTTTGCGACCACGGGCTAATAAGCTCCCGGCGCACAGCATTCAAACGAATACGCTTTAACCAGGCATTCGGTCCGATACCCAGGATCGCGTGAAACGCGTTTTGCAGCGTGCGACGACTCACATGTAGCTGGTTACACAAGTCGAGCACGGTCAGCGGCTCTGACATATTCTCCAGCACATATTCGCGCGCACGCGACAGCAGGCGGCGATAGCTCTGATGGCTGATGCTTTCAGCAGTCATAATCGGCTGCGCGTCTTCCAGCATAGTGCCCATCGCCAGCAGCAGGTTATCACCCAACACTTTGCGCACCGCCGGCTGATGAAGGTTCTCTGGATTTTCACTAAACGTCGCCAGCGCCTGTTGCACAAAGCCCCATAACGCGGCTTTATGCTGTTCTTTTACTTCTAACGCCGACTGATTTCGCAACATATGCAACACCCTTTCCGGGTTATGCAGGAAGTTAGCCTGACGCGCAATGGTGTCTTCAGAGATAACGACCCCCAGAATGGTGTAATCATCCGGTGTGCTCAGCTCAAACTCCGTTCCGCCTGGGCGGGTCGCAATTTCAGCACTGCCAAGGCATTGCGTACCAATAAACCCCTGCTCGCCGCGCGTAGCCGGAATACCAAACCAGAACGAATTCGGCCAAACCAGGCATGACTGGCGCAGCGCAAGACCGGTGTATTCACGGAACACCTGAATATCATCAAGCAGGATTTCCGTGAACTCGCCATGAAATTTTCCCGGATGCAGTTGATCGTAAATCTGCTGCCAGGCAGTAATCGTCAGGGCATGCTCATACACATCTGTTGTTCGCCGTTGGTGAACGTTGTCCACCTCCACCTTCGGCGTAAGTTTAACGTCTTCGGGTAATGCTTCATGATAAAGATGGTGCAGGTTTGCAGTACGGGTCTTTTTCATGATCTTTTAAGCCGGAAGCTTCAATGAAGCCCCCGGCCCTCCGACAGGTTAATTTTTTAAGCGATAGCGACTACTGCGTTTACGCAACGCTCCGTCAGAAAAGAGCTGTTCCAGCGCATTTCTGGCTTTATCAAGTGACCAGCCAAAGTGCGCGGCCACTTCCCCTGCCGTCATTCCTTGACGGGTTGATGCCAATAACGCCAGGAGCTCATCAGAAGATTCAGATGTCACAGGCGCTTCCTGTGTCTTTTCCGCTTTGGCTTCTGGTTTCATTTCTGGCTTCGGCGCGGGTTTCTTCGGCGCACGTTTAAAACCGCCGATCAGCCACTGGGTGTCATCATCCGGCCGCCCTATCTCCTTACGGCTGATAACACGGCCTGTACGCGCAGCAGCAGCACTGCCAGCATCCAGCGCAGCGCGGCACGCCGCCAGATCGCCTTCCACCACCAGCGTCAGCCTGCCAGGATCGAGCACTTCGTGGCTAAGCAGTCGCACGTTCGCAGCTTTCAGCATGGCGTCCGCAGCATCAACAGCCGCAACCATGCCATCCACTTCCAGTAATCCCAGTGCATTGATCATCACAACCTCTCTTACGCGCGTTGTACCGGATTACGGGCAATATCCAGAACGGCATCGGCAAAGGCGTTACACGCGGCTTTACAGGCGGCCTGACTACCGGTCAAAAACGCCGCTGAGTAGTTGGTTTCTGACGGTGGTGGAACGTAGGTCACCAGCTGTACATCGGCAGATTTCAGTGCAGCATCAATACCGAATGTCGCTTCCAGCGGCGGTGCCACCAGATAAGCCATAGGATCGCCAAGCCGACATCCCGCTGTCGCGGAAAGATACGAACCCGTGCGCGATACGACGTGCGCCAGGAAGGCGGTATTTTCTGCGTCATTTGCCCACTGGAACGCCGCGCCACTTTCAATATTGGCAACCATGGCGTCCAGGCCCGCGCGAACTTCAGCCGGGTTCGGCCCGCCGAGCATAATCAGCACTTCACCTGCGGTGGGAGAAGGTCCGTGTGCCGCACCGGCATACAATGAGCGGCCATAAACCACTTCAACCATCGCCTGTTTTGTCGCTTCGTCTGCGGCAATATACGCCACGTCATCAGAATCTGCTGTGATGAGCCCGAGGCTACGTATATGTGGTGGTAATTTAAGTTCGCGAGCAAAACCGTCATTTACCGAGGCAATCACGCGCATCGCGGTGACTGAGGGTCTTATCAAATCTAATGCTGGCATGATGTCTCCTTAACGGGTCATATTGATGCCGGATGCTTTCTGCTCCAGCATGCGCTTGGCCAAATCGACGATTACCGCAGCCGCTTCTACCGGAGGTGTACCGCCCTGGTGAATGTTCGAGATACAGGTGCGGTCAGCTTCAACGGTTGTCGCCACGCGCGGTGAATACACCGCGTAGCAGGAAAGGCTCTCCGACTGGCCGAGGCCCGGACGTTCACCCACCAGCAGGATCACCGCTTTCGCGCCCAGCAGTTCACCAATCTGATCTTCGATTTTTACGCGACCATAGCGAACAAAGAACGGCGTACCGACCTTCAGCCCTGCTTGTTTTAAACCAGACAGCAGCGGCGGCAGAATCTCTTCGTAGTTCGCGGTGATCGCATCGGTAGACAGGCCATCAGAGATAATCACCTGTACATCCGGGTTAGCCACACACTGCGATTTCAACGCTTCAATGGCTTCCGCACTCAGACGACGCCCCAGATCCGGGCGTGTCAGATACAGATTTTTGTCACTGATTTCTGAACGAACTTCCAGCAACCCTTGCGCTTTCACCCACTCTTCCGGCACCTCTTTTAAGACCGTATCTTTCGAACGCGAATGGTCCGCAAGGAAACGCAACAACGCCTGAGTACGCGGGCGAGGACCGGCACGACCGGTGCACACGCGTGCTGCAGTACTGCGACGCAGTTCAGTCAACACGTCCGCACGGTGTGGATTTTCAACGCCAATCCACGCTTTGGCTTCAGCAGAACCTAAGTCCATCGCACAGCTTTCACCTGTCGGCGCAGCACACTGCGTGGTGCTGCATTTCGCTTCCGGTGACGGTGCCTGAGCCTGCGGCTGTGACTCACCCATTGACGCCATTACGCTGCGTACAATTTCTTCAATCTGTTTTTGATCCATCGTGTGTCATCCCCGCGTCATCAGAAGAACAGTGACGGATCGCCCGCCCGTTTGGTCAGGCGACCGTTTGCCATAATGCCCATGGTTTCCAGCCAGCGCTCAAACTCCGGCGACGGACGCAGGTTCAGCAGCTGGCGCACGGTCGCGGTATCGTGGAATGCAGTGGTCTGGTAGTTGAGCATGATGTCGTCACCGAGCGGCATGCCCATGATGTAGTTGCAGCCAGCGGTGGCGAGCAGAATCATCAGGTTTTCGTTGAGGTTCTGGTCAGCATCAGCATGGTTGGTGTAGCAGCAGTCACAGCCCATTGAGATGCCGCTCAGCTTGCCCATGAAGTGGTCTTCCAGACCGGCACGAATGATCTGACGGTCGTTGTAGAGATACTCTGGTCCGATAAAGCCCACCACGGTGTTCACCAGGAACGGATCGTAGTGACGCGCCAGCCCGTAGTTACGCGCTTCCATCGTCACCTGATCGGCACCAAAGTTAGCGCCAGCAGAAAGCGCAGACCCTTGCCCGGTTTCGAAGTACAGGCAGTTTTCCCCGGCGATACGGTTAAACTCCGCACCCACGGCACGCGCTTCATCCAGCATCGCCAGCTCAACGCCAAACTCTTTTAAGCCTTTTTCACTGCCGCAGATACTCTGGAAAATCAGCCCGCCCGGCGCGCCGCGACGAATTGCTTCAATCTGCGTGGTGACGTGCGCCAGTACGCAGCCCTGGGTCGGGATGTTAAATTTGTCGATGACGCCATACACGGTATCGAGGACGCGGCTTAAGTTCTCCACATCATCTGTTACCGGGTTGACGCCGATGACCGCATCACCCGCACCGAAGGAAAGACCTTCATAGATCTGAGCGGCGATACTCTGTACATCGTCACGGGTATCGTTCGGCTGCAAACGGCAGCTAAAGGTGCCCGGCAAGCCAATGGTGGTGTTCGCCTTTTTGATCACCGGCATTTTCTTGCCGCCGTAGATCAGGTCCGCGTTGGAACAGATTTTAGCCACCGCAGCAACGACTTCCGACGTTAACCCTTTGCGCGTAAACGCAATGTCATCGACAGAGGTTTCATCACTCAGCACATACTCGCGCAGCTCACTGATACTCCAGTTTTTGATGCGGTTATAGGCCGTTTCGTTGACGTCATCCTGAATCAGACGCGTTACGCAGTCTTCTTCATAGGAAATCACCGGGTTATTGCGAATATCCGCCACCGTCATTTCCGACAACACCTGCTTGGCAGCCACACGCTCCTGAGAGCTTGTTGCGGCCACTCCTGCCAGCACATCCCCCGAACGCAGTTCGTTGGCTTTTGCCAGCACCTCTTTTACATCCTTAAACTGATAAACATTGCCGAACAATGTGGTCTTTAGTTTCATAAGTCGTTCCCTCAGGAAGGAAATGCGAGTGATTTCACCGTCACCGGCACAACCGATCCGCCAAAAAGAGGCGTACCAATGTCGATATAGTCCCCCGCCCGGACAACCACCTCATCGATGACTGCCAGCGGGTGTTGCTGTAACTGTGGGCGTAACAGCATGCCCAGGGCTTTACCAAAATCCTGCTCGGCTACCACCAGCAGGGGATGCGGATTCGGATAACGCGCGACGAAGGCCAGCAGCGCGTCAATCACCGTTAACAGCGCGGCGTAGCGCACCGGTAACGAACCGGGCAGCGCAAGCACATAAGCATCCGTTTGTGGATCCAGATCAAGCTGCATCAATGCCTGTTGCCAGGCAGCAACCAAATCGGACTCATCCACCGGAATCGCCACCGGCAGATTGCGCAGCGGAAGCTGAACACCCTCCAGCCAGATTGTGCTGCCCGAAAGCGACAGCGTATGCGCACCAGCACCAATCACCGTGGCGCGCACGGTTTGCGCCGGGAACTGCACGTTCATCTCACGCAGACGAGGGTGCTCATGCAGCGCCGTGGCAAGCAGTGGCCCGATGTCGGAAAAACAGAACGGATCGGCAGGTTGGTTGCGGTAGCATTCGCCCACTCCGCCGGACAACGTAATCACTTCCGGTTTCACGCCCGCAGGCAGCAGACCGGTTTGCATCAGCGCCTGCGCCAGTGGTGAAAGCGTGCCTTCAATCACTTCCACAATCAGCGCCGCCATCCGTCGCGCCACCTGAACCAGTTGCGTGGCGTTAAGCGAACGCGCATCGGTGCCAGGGCCAAAAACGTCATCGACAATCATCTGTCCCGGCTGATGCGCGTGAACCACGCGCCCCTGGCCGTCCGTTTCCAGCAGACGCCCTCCGACGTTCAGGCAGGCTGAACCGCTGACTTTCCCCGCGTCGAACAGCACGTAGTTCGACGTCCCGCCACCGATGTCGATATTCAGTACACGGCACAACTTCTGCTCTGACAGGGTCTGGGCACCCGCACCATGGCCAGCAATCACCGATTCCAGATGTGGACCGGCGCTGGCCACCACGAAATCACCCAACGACTGGGAGAGCGTCATCACCGCCGGACGCGCATTGCGGGTTTTCGCACTTTCCCCGGTAATGATGATCGCGCCGGAATCGACGGTTTCTGGTGCGATACCCGCCGCCTGATACTGGGCGAGGATCAGCGCTTTCAGTTCGGCTTCTTTCAGCCCGCCCTGCTTATCAACGGGGGTAAAGAAAACCGGGCTTTGCCAGCTAATTTCGCGTTTGATGAATTCGTAGCGCGGCACCTGCGACACTGCCGCACGGTTAACCAGCTCAAGGCGAGAGAAGATCACCTGAGTGGTGGTGGTGCCGATATCGATACCGACGCTCAGTAGCTGGCGAGTATTCACGATTGCGCCTCCGGGTTGGTTTCTACTTCTGCTGGAACATCTTCATCTTTCGGTACCAACAGCATAGCCACACCAATCGCCGTCACGCCGCCAATCAGCTTGCCGACAATCATCGGGAAGATCATGGCGTTCATGTTCGCTGCGGCGAAGCCTAAGTGGTCACCCAGCGCGAAGGCCGCGGAGACCGCAAAGGCGCAGTTGATCACTTTGCCGCGGGTATCCATATTCTTCATCATGCCGAACATTGGGATGTTGTTCGCCAGCGTCGCCACCATACCAGCAGCCGCAATGTTATTGATTTTTAAAAGATTACCGACGCTCATCAGCGGTTTTTCAAACCAACGAGTCAGCAGCAACACCATTGGGTACGCACCGAGCAGCACGCAGGAAATAGAACCGATAACTTCGATGGCGCGCATCACTTCACCCGGTTTGTCGCCCGGAGCCATGAAGATAGGATCAAGACCCGGGATCAGCTCCCAGCCGAGCAGGAATTTGACCACCGCAGCTGCCAGGCCGATGGTGATCAGCGCCACCAGGAATTTCGCGAAGATCTGGAAGCCGTTGATCATTTTTTCCGGGATAAATTTCAGTCCCAGCGCCACCAGCACGGCCACGATCAGCACCGGGATCATATTCATCAGGATCAGCGCGAAGGTGAACTCCACCGGCTGCCCGTTGATTTCGACGCCGGAGTACATCGCAATCAAACCGCCCGCAATACAACCAATCGGAATGGTGACGATACCGGCCAGCACGCCCAGCGCCAGATAACGACGGTCAGACGGTTCAATAATCCCCAGCGCAACCGGAATGGAGAACACCAACGTCGGCCCCATCATCGCCCCAAGGATCAGGCCAGAGTACAGCCACGCCGCAACGTCGCCGCCCGCCAGTTCTTTCGCCAGGAAGAAGCCGCCCATATCGCACGCCAGCAGCGTTCCGGCAAACATCGACGGGTTCGCGCCCAACATTTCGTACAGCGGAATAATTACTGGCCCGAGCACATGCGCCAGTACCGGTGCCAGCGCGGTCATACCCACCATCGCCAGACCCAGCGCGCCCATCGCCATAAAGCCTTCTTCAAACTGGCCGCCCGATCCCTCAATACTCTTACCGAACTTACCGAGGAAGCGTGCCGAACCGCCGAACTGCGACAGGATCCTGTCCACGGCGGCAATCAGCATAAAGAACATCATGATGTACATGATGATTTCGTTAATTCCCATAGCCCCTACTCCCTGTCATTTGTGATTTGTAGGCCGGATAAGACGTTTACGTCGCCTCCGGCATTAACGCCGTGTTATTGCCGGATGGCGGTGCGAGCACCTTATCCGGCCTACAGGCATTACCCGGCAGCCGCGTACAGGTCGATAATCTGTGCCTGTGTGGCGGTGCGTGGGTTACTGCGAATACAAATATCCTCCAGCGCGGCGTGAGCCCATGCGCTGTAATGCTCAGGCTTTGCCCCAACGTCAGAGAGTCGTTTGGTCTGGCCCACCTCGTTAATCAGATCGCTAACCGCGCTGATGGCGTCACGATCGTCCGATTTCTTATTGGTTAATGCCCGCCCGATATGGCTGAAGCGTTCGCGACACACCATGCGGTTAAACCCCATGACCGTGGGCAGCAGCATGGCATTAGCCTGTCCGTGCGGGATGTGCAGCGTCGCCCCCGGCTGGTGCGCCATTGCATGGCACAAGCCCAGCCCCGCACTGGAAAACGCCATTCCGGCCATACAGGAGGCCAGTAACATGCTTTCGCGTGCCGCCAAATCCTGACCGTAGCCGACGGCCTTCGGCAGCGATTTGCCGATCATCGCAATCGCGCCAATCGCCAGGCTGTCGGTAAACGGCGTCGCGTTCAGCGCGCTGTAGGCTTCAACCGCATGGGTCAGCGCATCAATTCCGGTCATCGCCGTCACGTGCGCGGGCACACCTTCCGTCAGCGCTGCATCAAGAATCGCCACATCCGGCATCAGGGTTGCATGCGCCAGCACTTTCTTCAGCCCGGTCGCGGCATCAATAATCACCGTGACGTTGGTGGTTTCTGAGCCTGTTCCGGCGGTAGTCGGTACAGCAATCAGTGGCAACCGTGGACGTAACACGCTGCGTTCGTCCATGTCAGCCAGCGTCTGGGTCGGGTTGGTCACCAGCAGTGCGACCGCTTTGGCCGCATCCAGTACGGAACCGCCACCAAAGGCCACGACGCCGTCGCACTTCGATTCACGCAGTTGCGCGACCGCCGCGCAGACATCCGTGATGCACGGCTCGCCCACCGGGCACGGCCACAGCGTCATCGCCACACCTTTCATCGCCAGGCTACGCTCAAGCGAGGCCGTCATTCCCGCCTGATGCAGGAAGCTATCCACCATGACAAACATATGCGTCAGTCCGCGCGTTTGCGCTTCCTGCCCGCAGGTGCTGAGCGCACCCAACCCGCACAATGTGACAGGGGGAACACTAAACGTTTTAACGCGTTGCAGATTCAGGGTGTCGAATGCCTGAAAGAGCGCGGTCTGCAATTCAGCTTGCATAGATTCCTTCCGCTTTTTCTTTTCCGCTATTTGCAATCGCCAGCGGGGTCATGAACAGGCTGTGCTGAGGTAAGTGCACTTGCAGTTCCGGAAAACGCTTACGGAACAGCTCATCGACTCCCGGCTGCATGCAGGAACCACCGGCCAGCCATAAATCGGTAACTCCCTGTCCTGCAATATGGTGAGCTACGATTTCCGCCATCTTTTCGTAGACCGGCTTCACCACCGGCCAAATTTCTTTACCGTTGCTGCGCTTGTACTGCTCAGCTTCTTCGAGCTGAATGCGGCGATTTCCGGCCAGCGTCAGGGAAATGTGGTGTCCACCGGTCGCTTCATCAGCGGAATAGGTCACTACCCCCCGCTTAACAATGGCAATTCCGGTAGTACCACCACCAATATCCACGACCCCGGCGTTATCAAGTTGCAGCAGATCCGCAACCGCGGTCGGCTCGTCTAACACATGACTCACGTCAAGCCCGGCGGATTCCAGCACGTTGATGGAGATACGCGGGTCGGTTCCCGGTGGGAATGAGGTCGCCGCATGGGTAAAACGGCAACCTAACTGTTGTTCAAGCGTATCGAGATGGCGACGAACGATGGTCACCGCACCGAAGAAATCCCAAACGATGCCATCGCGCACAACATCAGCCCAGTCCAGACAGACCGCAACCGGCTGCCCGTCGCTGTCGACAACCATCGACACCACATCACATGTCCCCAAATCAACGCCCAGCCACAGCGGTGATTCGCTCACGGCAGGTGTCTGGTTACATAGCGTTGCCGCTTTTTGCAGTCTGGGTGTGAGCCAACGTTGTTCGTCGTGCGCCATCTCTTTCTCCCTATAGCCTGATGGACTAACTGTTATACGATGCGAAACGCATCCACCAACACACAGCGACGCAGACGCACAAACGTGCGCGCACTGGTCACCCCTTCCCCGGTTGGCGTGGTAATGGTCATCGTGGTCCAGCCTTCGCCACCGAGTCCCAGGCCTGCAATACACGGCCCATTCTTGACGAAAATGCTGGTATCAATGGCGTTAGCCATACGGTTCATATTGTCGATGTTGCGTGAGTGCATTGCCGCCGTGTGGTGGCAACCGCCTTCAAGCGCGACGGCCAGATCAATGGCCTCATCAACGTTGGCAACCCGCACCACTGGCAGTACCGGCATCATCAGTTCGGTGACAGCGAATGGATGCGTGGCCGGGGTTTCGACGAATAACAACCGGGTTTGATCCGGTACGTTCAGGCCAATTGCCGCAGCGATTTTTCCAGCGTCACGCCCGACCCAGTCACGGCTGACCGTACCTTTGCCGCGCTCATCAACATTTTTCAGCAGAACCGGTTGCAGTTGCTCAGCCTGGGCCGCCGTCAGCTTGACCGCATGCTGGCTTTCCATCAGGCGCATCAGTTCGTCGGCAACACTGTCGACAACAATCAGCACTTTTTCGTCGGCACAAATGATGTTGTTATCAAACGATGCGCCTTTGACGATGGACTGTGTTGCACGTACCAGATCGGCCGTTTCATCGACCACCACTGGTGGATTACCCGCACCTGCGGCAATCAGACGTTTATTGGTGTGTTTACGCGCCGATTCCACTACCGCTTCGCCACCGGTTACCACCAGCAGGCCGATACCAGGGTACTTGAACAGACGCTGAGCGGTTTCGATATCCGGGTTGGCAACGGTGACCAGCAGATTCGCCGGGCCACCCGCAGCAACCACCGCCTGGTTGAGCAGGGTGATGGCACGCTGAGAAACACGTTTAGCCGCCGGGTGCGGAGCAAAGACCACGCTGTTACCCGCAGCAATCAGGCTGATGGCGTTGTTAATGACGGTTGCCGCCGGGTTGGTGGACGGTGTCACCGAAGCCACTACGCCCCACGGTGCGTTTTCAATCAAGGTCAAGCCGTTATCGCCGGTCAGAACCTGTGGAGACAGGCATTCCACACCCGGTGTGCCACGGGCCTGCGCCACGTTTTTGGCAAATTTATCTTCAACGCGTCCCATACCGGTTTCACTAACGGCAAGCTCCGCTAATTCTCTGGCGTGTTTTTCGCCCGCTTCACGAATAGCGTGAATGGCCAGTTGGCGCATAGCGACGCTTTTCAGCCCCTGCTGGGCCAGTTTTGCGGCCGCCACTGCGTCATCCAGGGAGGCAAAAACGCCCATTTCTTGAACGGCACTAACGGGCTGGCTGCTGTCTTTCATTTTCAGCAGTACCGCTTTCACGACCTGTTCAATATCCTGTTGATTCATGATTTTCTGCCCTATTTATGGAAGATCACCTGACCACCTGCCACCACTTCATCGACAATGCCAATCACGCACAAATCGACAGGCGATGATTCGTTATGGTGCGCCTGACGGGCTGAGCTTCCGCTGACCAGCAGCACCCACTCTCCGTTTCCCGCTCCGATGCTGTCGATCGCAACAGCACACTGCCCGTCAGGATTTCCCTGGGCATCAATCATTTCCACCATCAGCAACTTATCGTGCGCGAGTCCCTGATGGCGTACGGTACAAACGATTTGTCCTGTGACGATTGCCAGTTTCATACCCGCCTCCGTGGCATATTTCAGGTAAAACCTCCCCCTACCCTCCGCAGAAGGTAATGTGAAAAGGAGAGAGGGTGACGCCAGCAATGATGTGGCGTCACATGGACTACTTACATGTCGTTGCTGTCGCCTTTAAAGCTGATCGGGAAGACTTCTTCCAGATCGCCATGCGGGCGCGGAATCACGTGTACAGAAACCAGTTCCCCAATGCGCTGTGCTGCAGCAGCACCCGCATCCGTTGCTGCTTTACAGGCCGCCACGTCGCCACGAACCATTGCAGTAACCAGACCGCCACCGATTTGCTTCACGCCAACCAGTTTCACGCGTGCCGCTTTAACCATTGCGTCAGAAGCCTCAATCAGTGCAACCAGGCCCCGGGTTTCAATCATTCCTAATGCTTCCATTGTGCTTTCCTCTTAAGTAGAAGGGGTCCAGAACGGGACCTAAACAACCAGTGTTTGTGAGGCGTCTTCACGACTCACGTCAGTCTGGCGCGGCACTGCTGCCACCAACGCCAGTTCGATAATTTCCTGTACGCTACAGCCGCGAGAAAGGTCATGAAGCGGTGCGGCAAGCCCTTGAATCAACGGACCGACGGCACGATACCCTCCCAGGCGCTGAGCGATTTTGTAACCAATGTTGCCTGCCTCCAGTGACGGGAAGACCATCACATTGGCATTGCCGTGTAGCGGACTGGCAGGCGCTTTTTGCGCGGCGACATCCGGTACAAAAGCGGCATCAAACTGCAGTTCACCATCAACGGTGAGCTGCGGTGCGCGTTCACGAACGATGTCCGTGGCCTGCTGCACGTTGGCAACGTTGGGATGGCGCGCACTGCCATTACTTGAAAAGGACAGCATGGCGACACGCGGTTCTTCTCCGGTAATGGCCTGCCAGGTCTGCGCACTGGCAATCGCAATATCCGCCAGTTGTGCAGCAGTTGGCTGCGGCACCACGCTGCAATCGGCAAACCCTAATGACGGCCCGAGGTACTGCGGCAGCATCAGGAAAATCGACGACAGCGTTTTGCATCCCGGCTGTAACCCAATGATGCGTAGCCCTGCACGCAGCACATTCGCGGTTGATGACAGGTTGCCAGCAATACAAACATCGGCTTTACCTGCGCTGACCATCGCGGCGGCGAACATTAGCGGATCGTTGAGTTTCTCAAGTGCATCTGGCGGCGTTTTCTCTCCCGCCCGAGCCAGCCAACGCAGCGCAAATTCCTCTCGCATTTGCGGGTTGCTTTGTGGGTCAATCACCTGAATACCGTCCATTGCCACGCGATGGCTGAGGGCAAACTGGCGTAGCGCGAACGGGCTGGCGACGAGAATGGGATGCGCCAGGCCGTGCTGATACAGGTAGTTCGCGGCTTTCAGCACCCGAACATCCAGCGCATCCGGGAACACCACCCGAGCGGGTGCGCGCTGGGCGAGTTGACGAGCACGTTCAATGATCATTGCTTCTCCCCCAGTCGCTGTTGGATTTGGCTGACGCTTAGCGGATGCTTCGCCACACTCAGAATCATCATCACGTAGACCGTACTCGACAGGCGATTCAGCGCCTGCAGAATGTCCGGTCGCAATACTTCAAAACTGCGGGTGATAAACACCTGCGCCGCTACGGTCTCCGTTTCACGGACTTTGGTGCGCAGCAGATTGAGCAATGCAGAATCGCGTCCATGGCTGGCTTCAGGCACCAGATGATCGTGATCCAGATAGCGCAATGGCTGATGCGACAGGCGGTGCAAGTCTTCATCGCTTAAACCGACGATTGACTGCGCGGACAGCGGTTCGTCCATGGCATCGGCACGCATGATGTTGCCCAAACGTGAGCGGATATCCGCCAGCCATGGCTGCCACGGCTCCGCCAGTTCAATCTGCAGCCACACCGCCAGACCAATGGTGCTGTCCAGCGCGGCGCGAAATCCCAGCCGAGGGTCACTTTTGGCGACCATCTTGTCCGCTGTCAGATGCGTCAGGGTGTCCGGTTTCTTCGCCACCGGTTGATGGCACAGTTCGCAACTGGCCTGTGGATGCGTATCGCTGCTGGTTAATCCATGCACCGGCTGCGGCTGCTGTTCTTCGTCATCGATAAACAGACTGCCCTGCTCGTCGATAAACTTAATGCGCAGATGTCGGCTTTCCAGCAGTTCCCGGGCAGACGGCGTCAAGCGAGCATCAGCGGGGAGGTGAATTTCAGCTCCTTCGCTAAGCGTGTGATTCGCTCTTAGCCATGCTTCGGTAATGAAATCCTTCATACATCCGCCTTAGCAGGACTGCCAGTTCGCAGGCCAGGCCACATACAGGAATTTCACAGTCGATGGCGTACCAAACTCGATGCTGGAGCCTTTCGGGATAAACATCACATCCCCGGCTTTCGCAATCATGGTTTCGCCTTCATGACGAACGTGCAGTTCGCCTTCCAGAATCATGTCGATTTCGTCGTAGTTCAGCGTCCATGGGAAAAAAGCGTTATCCCACTGCATGAAGCCGGCGGCCATACTGCTGCCGTCCTGGTCGGTCACTAAGTCGGTTAAGCCAACACAGTGCGGTTGAGCACCGTCAAAACGACCAAACTTCACGCTGCTGCCTTCAATGACTTTCACGCCGCCTTTGCCGGTAACCGAGTTAAAGCTCGGCTGCATTCCGCCCTGCTCCAGCGACTGCTTCTCCTTCATGACTTTATCCATCAACTGCGCGACCAGGCTTTCGGTGAACTGCCCTTCCGGCAGTTGCGCGATGATGGTTTCGCGAATGCGCTGACTTTCCGATTTGCCATCATCCACCGGAGCGGCCGCTGCGGCGGTTGCTGCAACTGGCGCTGATTCGTCGCATTCAGTGATAGTGACGCCCAGCAGCTCCGCAACCTCGCGAGCCTCCGGGGTGATGATGCTGGCGCGCAGAACAACCGACAATTCCTGTTCGCCGCGTGCGTGGGCCGCACGAATATCGTTAGCTGTGATGAGTTTTTTCACCTGCCCTTTCCTCCTTTTGGCTGAGCTCAGTCAGATAATCCACCAGGTGCTGCACGCTGCGCGGGTCATGGCTATTGAGTTCGAAAATTGGCTCCTGGAACCCTATCCCGCGAAGTAGTTGTCGCGTTGCGGCGACGTCGGCATCCGGCATGTCCGTTTTACTGATAACGGCGATTTGTCGTTTACTGGCGCCGATATCCAACAGCCCGGCAGGTAAGCGACTTTCTTTATCATTTGCCGCGTGTATATAAATCAACGTATCAACATCTTGCAGCGTGGTAATTAAGGCGTGATACCAGCGCGGATGGCTAAAATATTCTCCGGGTGTATCGATATCACCGTTTTCATTAAACTCCACGGCCTGTGTTTTTCTGGCGAGGGAATAATTTCCCTGGAGCGCATTAAAAAGCGTTGTTTTCCCCGCCCCGACCGTACCGACAAAAGCAATACGTTTCATCGCCGCCTCTGATTAACTTTTTGTCAGGTTGCACAAAGTGAAATTTAATACCCGACCCAGGCCGCTAACGGTCTGCAATAATGCTTCTTCGACCGCACCAACAGAGCCGTAGATCACCAGCGCACCACTGAATCTATCGAGAAAACCGATATGTACATCCGCGGCCTTCATAGCCAAATCGCCGGCAATCATCGCGGTTTCTCCCGGCGTAAGCGTCATGATGCCGATAGCACCCGCTTCGGGAACGCCGATCTTTTTCGCCAGTTCTTCACCGGGGTGCGCAATCAGATGCGCCAGCGTGACCTGTTTTCCCGGCACAAATTCCTGAATGATGCGTTCTTTTTCCATTGCTCACCGCCTCTGCTAAAACTGTCCTCATCGTGGCAATTTTTTGTCAGAGTAAATAACAAAATTCGGCAAGTGGGTTTAAAAGGTGAAGTAGATCACTAAGAAATGAAAAATAAAAAGGCGCGGGAGAACCCCGCGCCGGAAATAATTAAAGTGAAATTACAGCGGTTGCGTTTGGGCTTCTACGACCGCCAGCGCCACCATATTAACGATACGACGAACAGAGGCAATCGGCGTTAATACGTGAACAGGTTTAGCGACCCCCATCAGCACCGGCCCCACGGTAACACCTTCCGAACTGGAAACGCGTAGTAAGTTGTAACTAATACGGGCAGCTTCCATATTCGGCATCACCAGAATATTGGCTGAGCCTTTCAGCGGGCTGTCCGGCATCCGATCGTTACGAATGCTCTCTACCAGCGCCGCATCACCGTGCATTTCACCGTCGATCATCAGCTCAGGCGCACGCGCCTTAATCAGCTCCAGCGCGTCGCGCATTTTGCTGGCGGATGGGCAATTGGAAGAGCCAAAGTTAGAGTGCGACAGCAACGCCACTTTCGGTTCGATACCGAAACGACGCACTGTTTCTGCCGCCATCACGGCGATTTCAGCCAGCTGTTCCGGCGTCGGGTCATCGTTAACGTAGGTATCCGCAATAAAGGTGTTTCCGCTTTGCAGCAGCAGCGCATTCATCGCCCCTGCCGTATGGACACCTTCACGATGACCAAACACCTCTTTCACCACGCTGAAATGCTCATGGTAGTCGCCAATCGTACCGCAGATCATTGCATCTGCTTCGCCACGCTGCACCATGATCGCACCGATCACCGTGGTGTTGGCGATCACTGCGCGCTGCGCCTGTTCCTGGGTGATCCCCCGGCGCTTCATGATCTGGTAATACTCGCTCCAGTACTCTTTGAAGCGTGGATCGGATTCATTATTGACGATCTCGAAATCGACGCCAGCTTTGATCTGCAAACCCAACTTCTGGATACGCATTTCGATCACGCTCGGACGACCAATCAGGATCGGCTTCGCCAGGCCTAAGGTGATCAATTCCTGCGTTGCATGCAGTACACGCGCTTCTTCCCCTTCCGTCAGCACCACGCGCTTCGGCGCTTTGCGCGCCAGCGAGAAAATCGGCTTCATGAACAGGTTGGTTTTGTAGACGAATTCGGTCAGCTTATCGATGTAAGCGTCAAAATCAGCAATCGGGCGTGTCGCCACGCCAGAATCCATCGCCGCTTTCGCTACCGCTGGCGCGATTTTGACAATCAGACGCGGGTCAAACGGTTTAGGAATAATGTATTCCGGGCCGAAGCTCAGATCCTGATCGCCGTAAGCCGAAGCCACGACTTCGCTCTGTTCAGCATGCGCCAGTTCTGCAATCGCGTGTACCGCGGCCAGTTTCATCTCTTCGTTGATGGCGGTAGCACCCACATCCAGCGCACCACGGAAGATGAACGGGAAGCACAGGACGTTGTTAACCTGGTTCGGGTAGTCGGAACGACCAGTACAGATGATGGCATCAGACCGGACTTCTTTCGCCAACGGCGGCAGGATTTCCGGTTCCGGGTTGGCGAGGGCCAGGATCATTGGCGCACGGGCCATTTTCTTGACCATTTCCTGAGTCAATACTTTCGGCCCCGAGCAGCCGAGGAAAATATCTGCACCGTCAATCACGTCATCCAGCGTACGCTTACCGTCATCTACCACCGCATAAGCCGCTTTGGTTTCCGCCATATTCGGCTCGCGGTCTTTGTAAATCACGCCTTTGGAGTCGCAGACCACAATATTGTGCTTCTGCATACCCAGCGCCACCAGCAAGTTCATACAGGCAATCGCCGCAGCACCTGCGCCAGACACCACCATGCGCACATCAGAAATATTCTTCTCTACCACCCGCAGACCGTTAAGAATGGCGGCCGTACTGATAATCGCAGTGCCGTGCTGGTCATCATGGAATACCGGAATATTCATGCGCTCACGCAGCTTTTGCTCAATGTAGAAACATTCCGGCGCTTTGATGTCTTCGAGGTTGATACCGCCAAATGTAGGTTCGAGGGCCGCCACGACATTGATAAATTTATCCGGATCGAGTTCATCGACTTCAATATCGAACACGTCAATTCCGGCGAATTTCTTAAACAGAACGCCTTTACCTTCCATCACGGGTTTACCGGCTAGCGCACCGATGTTACCCAGTCCCAGCACCGCAGTACCGTTAGAGATAACCGCGACAAGGTTGCCACGCGCAGTATATTTGTAGGCTGCCAGCGGGTCTTTTTCAATTTCAAGGCACGGTGCAGCTACGCCCGGCGAGTAGGCCAGAGCAAGATCGCGCTGTGTTGCCAGCGGCTTGGTCGGAGAAACCTGGATTTTACCGGGTACTGGAAATTCGTGGAAATCGAGGGCGCTTTGTTTTAACTGGTCATCCATCTTGTTGTTCCTTTCACGTATCTATCAAAAAAGTGGCGCGGGTAACCATTCTGCTGAGCCGCACATTATCACCTCAGTCAGCGGCACAAACTTTGAAGGCCTCCAAACTCTCACCATTCAAAGAAAGAATTTGTTATCAATTTATAACAGCTATGTTACCTGCTTAAGCCAGCAATACCATGCCTGTCTGCTATGCTTTTTGCTGACAACGCCCGCAATTTTCCCAAAAGTGTGAATCACAACACGCATCTAACGCTTTACTTTTCAAGGAGTATTTCCTATGACCCGTAAAGAGCTTGCCAATGCCATTCGTGCGCTGAGTATGGATGCCGTCCAAAAAGCTAACTCTGGCCATCCCGGTGCACCGATGGGCATGGCCGATATCGCTGAAGTGCTGTGGAACGATTTTCTCCACCACAACCCAACCGACCCCAGCTGGTACGATCGTGACCGATTTATCCTGTCCAACGGTCATGCCTCTATGTTGCTCTACAGCCTGCTACACCTTTCCGGCTACGATCTGCCGTTAGAAGAGCTAAAGAATTTCCGCCAACTGCACTCAAAGACGCCAGGGCATCCGGAAATTGGCTACACACCGGGCGTGGAAACCACCACGGGTCCACTGGGTCAGGGACTCGCAAACGCGGTTGGGATGGCCATAGCTGAACGGACGCTGGCTGCACAATTTAATCAGCCGGATCACGAAATTGTCAGTCACTTCACCTACGTCTTTATGGGTGACGGCTGTCTGATGGAAGGGATTTCTCACGAAGCCTGTTCGCTGGCGGGCACACTGGGGCTAGGTAAACTGATCGGTTTCTACGATCACAACGGTATCTCGATTGATGGCGAAACCAAAGGCTGGTTTACCGACGATACAGCGAAACGCTTTGAAGCCTATCACTGGCATGTGGTGCACGAGATTGATGGCCACGACCCTGAAGCCGTGAAGCAAGCAATTGTGGAAGCACAGCGCGTAACCGATAAGCCGTCACTGATTATTTGTCGGACGGTGATTGGTTTTGGCTCCCCCAATAAAGCAGGAAAAGAAGAAGCGCACGGTGCCGCGCTGGGTGAACAAGAAGTGGCGTTGACCCGTCAGAAACTGGGCTGGCATCACCCGCCCTTTGAGATCCCGAAAGAAATTTACCGGGCATGGGATGCACGCGAAAAAGGGGAAAAAGCGCAACAGAACTGGAATGCGAAATTCGCGGCTTACCAACACGCATACCCGGAACTGGCAGCAGAGTTTACCCGCCGGATGCGCGGCGCACTCCCCGACGAATGGGAAAAAACAACCCAGAAATACATTACCGAACTGCAGGCTAATCCGGCCAAAATCGCCAGCCGCAAGGCTTCGCAAAATACACTGAACGCCTACGGGCCAATACTCCCTGAACTGCTTGGTGGTTCGGCAGATCTCGCGCCCAGCAACCTGACTATCTGGAAAGGCTCAGCATCCCTGAAAGAAGATCCCGCTGGCAATTATATTCACTACGGCGTGCGTGAATTTGGCATGACCGCCATTGCCAACGGCATCGCTCATCACGGTGGTTTTGTGCCGTACACTGCGACCTTCCTGATGTTTGTCGAGTATGCCCGTAACGCCGCACGCATGGCGGCACTCATGAAAGCCAGGCAGATCATGGTCTATACCCATGACTCGATTGGCCTGGGAGAAGATGGACCGACGCACCAGGCCGTCGAACAACTCGCCAGCCTGCGCCTGACACCTAACTTCAGCACCTGGCGTCCGTGCGATCAGGTGGAGACAGCGGTCGGCTGGAAGCTGGCGGTGGAGCGTCATGACGGACCCACGGCGTTGATCCTCTCCAGACAGAATCTGGCACAGATTGAACGTACGCCCGAGCAGGTGAAGCAGATTGCCCGCGGTGGCTATGTGCTGAAAGACGGTGGAGGAAAACCCGATGTCATCCTGATTGCTACAGGTTCAGAAATGGAAATTACATTGCTGGCAGCGGAAAAGCTGACGGGTGAAGGCCGCAATGTCCGTGTGGTTTCACTGCCCTCAACGGATATTTTCGACGCCCAGGATGAGGCTTACCGGGAATCGGTTCTGCCGGCAAACGTGAGCGCACGCGTGGCAGTAGAAGCGGGTATTGCCGACTACTGGTACAAATACGTCGGCCTGAAAGGGGCTATTGTCGGTATGACGGGATATGGAGAATCCGCCCCGGCGGACAAGCTATTCCCGTTCTTCGGCTTTACGGTGGAGAACATTGTCGACAAAGCGCATAAGGTGCTGAACGCCTGATGGCGACGCTCACGCGTCTTATCAGGCCTACGAACTCTATCACCATCAGGCCGTATAAGGCGCAGTCGCATCCGGCATTAAATTAACGCGTGATCCACAGCGTGGGCCAGGCATCTGGTCCATGCCAGTTATCACAACTTGGCTCTTGTGCGTAACGCACCAAACGAAAGCGCTGGCCGTCAAACCGCCAGCGAGTCTGGATCCCGCAGTCCGATAAACCTCGCCCTTTGGCGAGAGTGACCAACTCACGAGATTTCTCGTCAAACGTGGCATTGGTCAGCTCCATGTCGGTACTGTCTGCATCGGTTTTAAATGGCAGGCTCAGACGTACAGCGCGAGAGGTAAACGGCGTGGTGCGAGAAACGGTCCATGCCAGATCGATGGTGTTGTATGCCCCTGCTTCGCAGCCGATCATCAGCAGAGCTTTATCGTCCGTTAAGGCGAAAACCCGCATCTCACGACGCATGGGATCGAGTGAACAGCGGATGCCATTGATCCGCCAGTTGCCATAATCCAACAGCTCGCTACGCTCCTGTTGAGTGAGTGGCGTTGGCGTGGAATTAACCACCGCCACACCTTTCAGGGCGGGAGCCGGCGGAACGCTGAGCGGCGGCTCGTCTCCTTTCTCAATCCAGGCGGTTTCACTACCGACGCGCTTTTGTTGCGCATCAATAAACAACAATGCTGCTTTCAGCCCAGACAGAGACAGCGTTTGCGTACCTTTTTGTAGGGTAATGGCTTTCGCATCCTGCACGGTTTGTAAAAATGTACCGATGGTAGCCGGATCATCCGTCATCAAATGCCAGGGCGTAATACGCCAGTGTTCACCGGCCAATGGGAGTGGCGCGCCGTCCAGCAGCAAGCGCGGCGCAATATCGGCCTCTTTGACATCAGGAGAATCCATACCGCCAAGTTCAATACGTAACACAGCATCGGTATGCGCCCCGGCACTGCGGCTCAGGGTCATCACCAGGCCGTGATGATCTCCCGTATTTCGCGCCACGCAGAAGTTTTGATTGTTGCAGGTCACCTGCCAATCAGAAAATGCCTGTTGCGCAGGTGCCGCCCACAGCAAGCGGGCCGGTAACAGGCCGAGCAGGAACAAGAAAATAATGCGATAGCGCATGGACGGTACAACCCCGAAATCAAAACACACAGCCCAGGCGGTATCTTCCTTGCGCGACTGATGAGGCTCAATAAGAATCGTCGGATTGGCCTGTATCTTTGTAAAGAAATATAAACTCTGACCGCTAATCCATAAGATGCGACGATTGCAGGTAGTTAAGTAACAGCACCGTTTTCCCGTCGCGAATCTCGCCCGTTTTGATCATCGATAGTGCCTGTTCAAAAGGCAATTCCAGTACTTCAATATCCTCATCTTCAATACCGCCACCCGCATTTGCCCGTTGGCTGTCACTGTATTGCGCGATAAAAAAGTGAATGATCTCCGTCACGCCGCCCGGCGACATATATAACTCAAAAAGTTTCCGTGCTTCGCCCACTTCATAGCCGGTCTCTTCAATGGCTTCTTTACGAATGCAAACTTCCGGTTCATCGTTGTCCAGCAACCCGGCGCAGGCTTCAATCAGTTGTCCACTTTCATTGCCGTTGACCCAGGTCGCAATACGAAACTGACGGGTCAGCACGACGGTTTTTTTCTCCGGGTTATACAGCAAAACTGTGGCACCGTTACCGCGATCGTAAACCTCACGTTTGTGGCGAATGACCTCGCCATTGCTGCGGGTCAGGTCATAGGTGATATTGCGCAGGATGAAGTAGTTATCAGAAAGGACTTTATCTTTGATGAGGGTAATTTTTTGCGACATACCGGCTCCACAGCAAGAAGTGAGAAATAATACTACGCCGTGAAACCGGGTTTGTCTTGACCTTAGGCTAATGAGATTTGACTGATTTTACGCCCAGCCAGTCAATGATGCCCTGTGCGGCATGTCGCCCTTCCGCCATCGCAGTAACGACCAGGTCCGCACCGCGAACTGCATCACCACCAGCAAAGATTTTCGGATTGCTGGTTTGATACCGGTATGCACTCTCCACATTCGCTGCAATACGTCCCCAGTTGTCGACCTTCACACCCTGACTCTCAAGCCACGGCATACCGTGCGGGTGAAAACCAAACGCCATAATCACCGCATCAGCGGGCATGACAAACTCACTCCCGGCAACAGGGACCGGGCGGCGACGCCCCTGAGCATCAGGCTCACCGAGTTGGGTACGTAAAAAACGTACGCCGCTGACGCGTCCATCAGCCTTTAACATCAGTTCAACCGGCTGAACGTTAAATTCGAAATTGGCTCCCTCTTCACGCGCGTTCTTCACCTCTTTTTTCGAGCCCGGCATGTTGGCTTCATCACGACGATAGGCGCAGGTCACCTGACTCGCACCGTGACGTAACGCGGTTCGCACACAGTCCATCGCCGTATCGCCGCCGCCCAGCACGACAACGTTCAGCCCTGCGGTATCAATAAAGGGCTCTTCCGGCAACGCATCCAGCCCCATCACCTGTTTGGTATTGGCAATCAGGAACGGCAGTGCATCATAAACGCCCGGCGCATCTTCATTTGGTAGATCGGCTTTCATCGAGCGATAAGTACCAACCCCCACAAATACGGCGTCGTAATCGTCCAGCAACGAGGACAGCGCCACGTCTTTACCCACTTCACAGTTCAGTTCGAAATGAATGCCCATGGCGCTAAAGATTTCACGGCGGCGCGCCAGCAGCGATTTGTCCAGCTTGAAAGCCGGAATACCAAAGGTCAGCAAACCGCCGATTTCAGGATGACGATCGAACACGGTGGCGCTGACGCCGTTTCGCGCTAACACATCAGCACAGGCAAGACCTGCCGGACCAGCGCCAATAATAGCGACACGTTTATCGACTTTCTGTACATGGCTTAGGTCAGGTCGCCATCCTTTGCTCAGCGCACGGTCAGAAATATAACGTTCAATATTGCCGATAGTCACCGCGCCATGTTCGTTTCGCACCGTGCAGGCCCCTTCGCACAGTCGGTCCTGCGGACAGACGCGCCCAGTCACCTCTGGCAGGCAGTTAGTCTGGTGAGAAAGCTCTACCGCCGCATCAATGTTCCCGGCTTTTACCAGTTCAATCCACTGCGGGATGTGGTTATGCAGTGGGCATGTCCATTCGCAAATACTGTGCTCGCCACACTTCAGGCAGCGAGATGCTTCCCGCTCCGCCTGCGCCGTACGAAATGGCAGGTATATTTCATCAAAGCTGGTTTTACGGGCTTCTATAGCCAATTTATCCGGCTCACCGCGCGGTGGAGTCGCCTGCATCTGCTCGCGCCTGGTGAGCAAATGGGGCGTAAAATCGGTCGCGCTGGCATGCCAGGGCTGACTTTCGAGACTTGCCGTACGCAGCCGGCGTGCTTTTGATAATCCGGTAAGCGAACTTTCCGTCACCAGTTGTAACGCCTGCGCCGGACAGTTCTCCACGCAAGCCGGACCCTCTTCACGCCCCTGACACAGGTCGCATTTGTGCGCTGTTGCTTTTACCTTTCCTTTAGCGACAGGAGTGAGTACGATCTGCATCGTACCAAAAGGACAGGCAACGACGCACGATTTGCAGCCAATACACTTTTGCGCATTCACCTGAACGCTGTCGTGCTCATGACTAATGGCCCCATTCGGGCAACTTCTGGCACAAGGGGCATCTTCACAGTGGTGGCAGGTGACTGCACTGCGCTGTTGCTGATGCTTGATGACGGTAATTCGGGGCTGAAAATGCCGTTGGCTCAGGACATGTTGCTCGTCATTGTGGGCCATGACGCAGGCGACCTCACAGGCGTGGCATCCCAGGCACTGTTGGCTATTGACCATAATAAAACGATTCATGGCTTCCTTCTTTTTTGGTTGCGAAAACCTTATTCTTTATATGACTGTTGTTATTAACCGACCCTGAAGAGGGCGGCAATGTTCATTTGCCCAGGAAGCACAACTATTTATCCAGAACCTGTGGCAGATCAATTTATTTCATCGAATATGAAATTGTGTTTCATTTAATAATCAGTTTCATGATTACTTTTTTAACATTTATCAAATACGCTGAATCGTTCAGGTTGAGTCGGAGCGTGGCGTGAATTGTGTGAGGGTGCGCAAGTGACGGTAAAGCGTCCGGTCTCGGCCAGCCTGGCTAAGGCTTTTTTCTATATAGTGTTGCTGTCGATTCTCTCAACGGGTATTGCACTGCTTACGCTGACCAGCAGCTTGCGGGATGCTGAAGCCATCAATATTGCCGGCTCTCTGCGTATGCAAAGCTATCGATTAGGTTACGATTTGCAAAGCCAGAGCCCGCAGTTAAACGCCCACCGTCAGCTTTTCCAGCAAGCGCTTAACGCGCCAGCATTGCAAAACCTGAATGCCTGGTATGTTCCGCAAACGGTAAAAAGTCGCTATGGCCGCCTGCATGCTAACTGGCTGGAAATGAACGCCCGTCTGACCAATGGCGACTTGCAGTGGTATCAGTCCAATATCAACAACTACGTCGATCAAATCGATCTCTTTGTGCTGGCACTTCAGCATTATGCCGAGCGCAAGGTGATGTTGGTTTTTGGCATATCGCTGGCAGGGGGGATCGGCATCTTCACCCTCGTCTTCTTTACGCTACGGCGTATTCGCCAGCAGGTCGTGCGCCCGCTGAATAAGCTGGTGATGGCCAGCCAGCATATTGAACACGGTCGGTTTGATATCTCACCGCTGGATACACAACTCCCCAACGAACTGGGATTACTGGCGAAGACGTTTAGCCAGATGTCGAGTGAGTTGCATAAGCTGTACCGCTCGCTGGAAGCCTCCGTCGCCGAGAAAACCCACGATCTCCACGAAGCCAATCGCCGCCTGGAAGTGTTATATCAATGTTCCCAGGCACTGAATACCAGCCAGATTGACGTGTACTGCTTCCGCCATATTTTACAGATTGTCCGCGAACATGACGCCGCGTATTTTCTGGAGCTCACCGTCGGTGATAACTGGCGAATCAGCGAAGGAACAGCAAGCCCTGAACTGCCGATGCAGATCCTGCCCGTCACGATGCAAGATACGGTGTACGGTGAACTGCACTGGCAAAGCCCGAATGTCAATGCTTCCACACCACTACTCAACAGCGTATCAACTATGCTCGGGCGCGGGCTGTACTTCAACCAGGCGCAAAAGCATTTTCAGCAGTTGCTGTTAATGGAAGAGCGAGCAACAATCGCCCGCGAGCTCCACGACTCGCTGGCACAGGTACTTTCCTATTTACGTATTCAGCTTACGCTACTGAAACGCGCTATTCCGCAGGATAACATTCCGGCGCAAAGCATCATGGCGGACTTCTCCCAGGCACTGAATGATGCTTATCGCCAATTGCGCGAGCTGCTTACCACCTTCCGCCTGACGTTACAGCAGGCCGATTTGCCTTCCGCCCTGCATGAAATGCTGGAAACGCTGCAAAATCAAACATCTGCTAAACTGACTCTCGATTGTCGACTGCCAACACTGGCACTGGACGCGCAAATGCAGGTGCATCTTTTACAGATCGTCCGTGAAGCCGTGCTGAATGCCATTAAGCATGCCAATGCCAGCGAAATTGCAGTCAGTTGTGTGACCGCGCCGGATGGTAATCATACCGTTTATATCCGTGATAACGGTGTCGGCATCGGTGAGCCTCATGAGCCTACGGGGCACTACGGTCTGAATATCATGCGTGAGCGCGCAGAGAGACTCAGCGGTACATTGACCTTCTCGCAACCTTCCGGAGGAGGCACGCTGGTGAGCATCAGCTTTCGATCGGCAGAGACCGACAGTCAGCTAACGTAAAGAACGGCAAAGCGTCGGAAAGCCTGAATTCAGGCCTGACGGCATTGGCACAAAAGGTACGCTGTAAACGGGCATGATAATTTACATTATCTTCTTTTTTTCTCCACGTTTGCTCCGTACCTTGCCGCTACAGTGAAGCAAGTCATACGCATAAATATACGCAGAAACACGAGGTCCCCTTTTAATGGCGAATTTTTTTATCGATCGCCCCATTTTTGCCTGGGTGTTAGCTATCCTGTTGTGCCTGACGGGAGCCCTGGCTATTTTTTCGCTGCCCGTTGAGCAATATCCTGACCTGGCACCGCCAAACGTGCGGGTAACCGCAAACTATCCAGGCGCATCTGCACAAACTCTGGAAAACACGGTGACCCAGGTTATCGAGCAGAACATGACGGGTCTCGACAATCTGATGTATATGTCATCCCAAAGCAGCGGAACCGGTCAGGCGACGGTGACGCTTAGCTTCGTGGCAGGGACCGATCCTGATGAAGCTGTACAGCAGGTGCAAAACCAGCTGCAATCGGCGATGCGTAAACTGCCACAGGCGGTACAGGATCAGGGTGTTACGGTGCGAAAAACCGGGGATACCAATATTCTAACCATCGCTTTTGTGTCTACCGATGGTTCAATGGATAAGCAAGATATTGCCGACTACGTGGCGAGTAATATTCAGGACCCGCTTAGCCGTATTAACGGTGTAGGGGATATTGATGCTTACGGTTCACAGTATTCCATGCGTATCTGGCTCGACCCAGCCAAACTTAACAGCTTCCAGATGACTGCCAAAGATGTGACTGACGCTATTGAGTCACAGAATGCGCAAATTGCAGTTGGGCAGCTTGGCGGTACGCCTTCGGTGGACAAACAGGCGTTGAATGCAACGATCAACGCGCAGTCACTACTACAAACGCCGGAACAGTTCCGCGATATTACACTACGTGTTAACCAGGACGGCTCGGAAGTCAGACTAGGCGATGTGGCAACGGTCGAAATGGGGGCCGAGAAGTACGACTACCTCAGCCGGTTTAATGGCAACCCCGCGTCCGGACTTGGTGTCAAATTGGCCTCTGGTGCCAATGAAATGGCAACAGCGGAACTGGTCATCAACCGCCTCGATGAGCTGTCGCAGTATTTTCCGCACGGGCTGGAATACAAGGTGGCATATGAAACCACCTCTTTCGTCAAAGCGTCGATTATCGATGTGGTGAAAACGCTGCTCGAAGCAATCGCGCTGGTTTTCCTTGTGATGTACCTGTTCCTGCAAAATTTCCGTGCGACGCTTATCCCGACAATCGCCGTTCCCGTCGTCCTGATGGGTACCTTCTCCGTGCTTTACGCCTTTGGCTACAGCGTTAACACCTTAACAATGTTTGCGATGGTGCTGGCGATCGGCCTGCTGGTTGATGACGCTATCGTGGTGGTGGAAAACGTCGAGCGTATTATGAGTGAGGAAGGTCTCTCACCACGTGAAGCGACGCGAAAATCAATGGGGCAAATCCAGGGCGCGCTGGTCGGTATTGCTATGGTGCTGTCGGCGGTCTTTATTCCAATGGCCTTCTTCGGCGGTACGACTGGGGCCATTTATCGCCAGTTCTCGATTACTATCGTCTCCGCGATGGTGCTGTCCGTTCTGGTGGCGATGATCCTCACCCCTGCCCTGTGCGCTACGCTACTTAAACCGCTGCATAAAGGTGAGCATCATGGTCAAACAGGCTTCTTCGGCTGGTTTAACCGGATGTTTAACCGCAACGCTGAGCGTTACGAAAAAGGCGTTGCCCGGATCCTGCATCGCAGCCTGCGCTGGATACTGATCTACGGACTGCTGCTTGGCGGGATGGTGTTCCTGTTCCTGCGCCTGCCAACGTCCTTCTTGCCGTTAGAAGACCGCGGGATGTTTACCACCTCGGTACAGTTACCGAGCGGCTCCACGCAGCAGCAAACATTAAAAGTCGTTGAGGAAGTCGAGAAGTACTACTTCACTCACGAAAAAGACAACATTATGTCCGTCTTCTCCACGGTTGGTTCCGGTCCAGGGGGGAACGGACAGAACGTGGCGCGCATGTTTGTCCGGTTAAAAGACTGGGATGAACGCGATACCACCACCGGTACCTCCTTTGCCATTATCGAACGCGCGACCAAGGCCTTTAACAAGATTAAAGAAGCCCGCGTCTTCGCCAGTAGCCCTCCGGCCATCAGCGGCCTTGGTAGTTCCGCGGGTTTCGATATGGAATTACAGGACCACGCCGGCGCAGGCCATGACGCGCTAATGGCTGCACGCGACAAATTAATTGAGCTTGCCGGGAAAGACTCTTCACTGACCCGTGTTCGCCATAACGGTCTGGATGACAGTCCGCAACTGCAAATTGATATCGATCAGCGTAAAGCCCAGGCGCTGGGCGTTTCCATTGACGACATCAACGACACATTGCAGACGGCGTGGGGCTCCAGCTACGTAAACGACTTTATGGACAGGGGCCGCGTGAAGAAGGTTTACGTCCAGGCTGCGGCAAAATACCGCATGCTCCCGGACGATATTAACCTGTGGTACGTGCGCAATAGCAGCGGCGGCATGGTACCTTTCTCCGCGTTTGCCACTTCGCGCTGGGAAACCGGTTCACCGCGTCTGGAGCGATATAACGGTTATTCTGCTGTTGAAATCGTCGGCGAAGCCGCACCCGGAGTCAGTACTGGTACGGCAATGGACGTGATGGAATCGCTGGTTCGCCAGTTACCAACCGGATTTGGCCTTGAATGGACGGCGATGTCGTATCAGGAACGGTTATCGGGATCTCAGGCTCCTGCCCTGTACGCCATTTCGCTGTTGGTCGTATTCCTGTGTCTGGCTGCGCTGTACGAGAGCTGGTCGGTACCGTTCTCCGTTATGCTGGTCGTACCGTTGGGGGTCATTGGCGCGCTGCTGGCGACCTGGATGCGGGGCCTGGAAAACGATGTTTATTTCCAGGTCGGCTTATTAACGGTAATCGGGCTATCGGCGAAGAACGCGATACTGATTGTTGAATTCGCCAACGAGATGAACGAAAAAGGACACGACCTGCTCGACGCTATGCTGCATGCGTGTCGCCAGCGTTTACGTCCGATTCTCATGACATCGCTGGCGTTTATCTTCGGGGTACTACCGATGACAATCAGTAGCGGTGCTGGCTCCGGCGGCCAGCATGCGGTTGGGACCGGTGTCATGGGTGGGATGATTTCAGCCACCATTCTGGCGATTTTCTTCGTCCCGCTGTTCTTTGTGCTGGTGCGTAGACGCTTCCCGCTGAAGCCACGCCCAGAATAATCGGGCACAAAAAAGGCGACTTACGATGAGTCGCCTTTTTCATCCTTTTCAGGATATGAATTTCTTCCAGAAAATTATTTACGAAGCATCACTTCGATAAAGTCTTTCCAGTTCCCCAGTTCACGTTCAATCATAACGACCTCTCTTATTATTATGGGCATTCTACGAAATCATCCTCATTAAAAGAAGATAATTTAACCGATGGTTGTGATTACATCCTCCAGTACTTGGGGTCATGTCATCACTATGCGCTATACCCATAAATTTTATGTGACTCACTGCAATATTTTGAAATATTCACACATAATCTACGACTTTGCCAATTTTGATGGAAAAACAGACTGATGCAAACAGGTTAATTCTGAAATACCGCTCGACGTGAAATTTTGGAACTTTCAGGAATCATTATTCACCGTTGTTCAACAATGTTATATTTTTCTATAACGAATGAATGACAATATGTATTATCAGAAACGCGACAATACAAGAATAAGTATTCAAAATACGTTAATAAGGATTCACATGATCACCCTCTACGGCATTAAGAATTGCGATACAATTAAAAAGGCCCGACGCTGGCTGGAAACGCAGGGTATTGACTACCGCTTCCATGATTATCGTGTCGACGGTCTGGACAACGCACTGTTACAGTCCTTTATCAGCGAGTTAGGCTGGGAGGCGCTGCTCAATACGCGGGGAACCACCTGGCGCAAACTGGATGAAGCAACGCGTAATCAAATCACGGATGCCACTGCTGCCGCCTCATTGATGATTGAAATGCCTGCAATTATCAAACGCCCATTGCTCTGCGAGCCGGGTAAGCCTATGCTGCTTGGTTTCAGTGAATCCAGTTATACTCAATGGATTTCGGGCAGCGGGAAGGCAACCAGCGAATGAGCCACAGGAGCTTACTAAAGTCAGTGACTGGAGTGAGTGAATGCCATCGCCGCACATGCAGCTTGAAAGATGACGAGTATTTGCAGTTTTTTAATGAGGTATAGTCTATGTCGTGCCCGGTTATTGAGCTGACACAGCAGCTTATTCGCCGACCTTCCCTGAGCCCGGATGATGCCGGGTGCCAGGCGTTAATGATTGAACGTCTGCGTGCGGTAGGTTTTACCGTTGAGCGAATGGATTTTGGTGACACACAGAATTTTTGGGCATGGCGCGGAAAAGGTGAGACCCTGGCATTTGCCGGTCACACCGACGTAGTGCCCGCAGGCGATGTTGATCGGTGGATCAATCCGCCGTTTGAACCGACCATTCGCGACGGCATGCTGTTCGGGCGCGGTGCGGCCGATATGAAAGGTTCGCTGGCGGCAATGGTCGTGGCGGCAGAGCGATTTGTCGCCCAACATCCGAACCATCAAGGGCGTCTGGCATTTTTGATAACGTCTGACGAAGAAGCCAGCGCTAAAAACGGCACCGTGAAGGTCGTTGAAACGCTGATGGCGCGCAATGAGCGGCTGGATTATTGCCTGGTCGGTGAGCCGTCCAGCACCGAAATCGTCGGTGACGTGGTAAAAAATGGACGCCGTGGTTCCCTCACCTGCAACCTGACTATTCATGGCGTACAGGGACATGTGGCCTATCCGCATCTGGCTGATAACCCAGTACACCGGGCTGCACCAATGCTCAATGAGCTGGTGGCGATTGAGTGGGATCAGGGCAATGAGTTCTTCCCGGCAACCAGCATGCAGATTGCCAATATTCAGGCAGGCACGGGCAGCAACAACGTCATCCCCGGCGAACTGTTTATTCAGTTCAACTTCCGCTTCAGTACCGAATTAAACGACGAAATGATTAAGTCGCGGGTACTGGAACTGTTGGACAAGCACCAACTGCGTTACACAGTAGACTGGTGGCTTTCCGGCCAACCGTTCCTGACCGAACGCGGTAAACTGGTGGATGCAGTGGTGAACGCCATTGAGCACTATAATGAAATTAAACCGCAGTTACTGACGACAGGCGGGACGTCCGACGGGCGCTTTATTGCCCGCATGGGGGCACAGGTGGTGGAACTTGGGCCGGTCAATGCCACCATTCATAAAATAAATGAATGCGTCAATGCCGCCGACCTGCAGCTACTTGCCCGTATGTATCAACGTATCATGGAACAACTCGTCGCCTGATGAGTGTTCCTGCAAGAGGAAATAAGCATGGACTGGCTGGCAAAATATTGGTGGATTTTAGTGCTGGTGTTTCTGGTGGGGGTACTGCTGAATGTGATCAAAGATCTTAAGCGTGTCGACCACAAGAAGTTTCTCGCCAATAAGCCGGAGCTTCCCCCGCATCGTGATTTTAACGATAAATGGGACGATGACGACGATTGGCCGAACAAGGATCAGCCGAAGAAATAATTTGTAGGCCGGATAACACATATCACGTTGCTATCCGGCACTATCACTGACTGTCATGCCGGATGGCGGCTTCGCCTTATCCGGCCTACAGGTTAAATCATCTCAATCACATCATCATCGTGAGGCTTACCACCGCTCAGCGCTTCATCAAAGTAGTGCTTCGGCACGGTAAAACGCAGATGGTCGAGCGCAAACTGCATGCTGTGTTCATCAATGGCATGTCCGAGGGCATCAACAATATCCAACGTTACGTCCCCACCTGCTCGAATTAACGCTTCCTGCGCAGCAACGGCATGAGATAACTCAATCACCCGATCTTCACCGCCGTGAATCAAATGCACTGTGGTAGCGGTGGTAGCCACTTCCGGCAAGGTAGCGTAACGCCCATTAAAGGCGATGACCCGCGATGCCAGCTCCGGCTCAGCTTTGATACTCTCGAGTGACATAATCGCCCCCTGAGAAAAACCAATCAACGCCGTAGCCTGAGGTGACACACCACTCTGTTTCTGCCAATAGCGAACGGTTTCGATAAAGACCGGCATGATGGCATCAATACGCGCCTGACGGTTCTCTTCTGTTACACCCTGAACCGAAAACCACTGACGCCCACCGGCTGCGCCATAAGGCTCAGCGCCACCAATACTGACAATCAGCGCGTCCGGAAACAGTGGTGCAAACCAGGAACCAATTTCGCCCATGGCTACCGGATTATCGCCGACACCATGAAACAGCAACAGCAACTGTTGAGCGGGTTTATCGGGACTTTGAACAACAAAATGGTCATGTTTCATGGCGATCTCCTTAACTGATGAGAATTATTCTACGCCGCTTAACCGCAATGACCATGCCAGGAAATTGAAGAAGTTAGTGAAAAAATTGCCATTGCATAATGCGATTACGTAACTGTTGCTGACGTTCGATATCCAACTGCGCTAACGCCTGCGCCGCCTCTTCACGCTGAACCAGCAACAACGCTTTGCGCCCCGATACCTTCAGCCGCTTGCACAATTCCGCGTCACTGCATTGTTCCTGTAAACGCCCTCGCAGCGCCGGGAGAGGCTGTTCACAGTGCTGGAGCAGACGACTCAGACAACCGAGTGATGTGAGTAACGGCCGATGCGCGAAGGCAAACCCTGCCAGCTCATCCCAGTCATCATCATTAAGCGTAGACGCTTTCAGTGGAACGACCGGGATACACTCATCATTCCATTGTGCGAGGATCGCCGCATCACGACGCAATCGCTGATGCTCCCGCTCAGCCAGGCGCTGCCCTGCATCACTGATAGGAAGCAACGCCATTGCCGTATAGCACCCGCTGCTGGCTTCACGATGATTCCCCATCCGCACCATGACAAAACCGCAGCGCTGCCAAAAACGCCACAACTCGGCCGTATAACCAAAACTGACGGAAAGATAGTCACACTGCGAAGAATACTGATGGGCCTGCATAATCAGTTGCTGCCCGATACCTTCCCGCTGACGAGCAGGATGAACCGCAATACGGCTAACCCGCCGGCCAACCAGCGTTGCGGCCAGCGGATCGCTGCCATGCGCCGCCAGTGACTGCGCAACCAGGTTGCCTCTTGGCCGACGATATCCCGCCCACACAGCCTGACTTAACGCTGTGGATAGGCCACCCTCATCCACCAGCCAGACAGCGCCCGCAACAGCGTCCACGCCCGATGCCTGAAGAAAATGCTGCCCCGGCGCATCCATCATCCGGCGCAGATCCAGTGGTGAAGTGCGATAATGCGCGCCGGAGAGCAATTGATAGACCGCCAGCGGTAGCGTCGGGTTGGTATGCCAGACATTCGCATCAAATGCGCTGAAGCGAATCTCACCCTGTGGTGCATGAGTAAAGGTTTCATCATCAAACACCAACGCATCGCTGACAATTTTTTCCAGTGGGCATCCCTGTGCCCAACGCACTGGCTGTTGTAATTCATAGCGTTGCAGATTTGGGAAGCGAGCGCAGAATTTCAACAAAAAACCTCTGCCGGTTCCTTCATAGCCCTGAACGGTTGTCGTTAACAGCGTGCGGGGAAAACGTGAAACCAGCTGATGCAAAAGCGGCGCAGGAATCGCAGCAGCTTCATCAACAACGAGCCAGTCAGCCGTTTCAGCACTGGCTAACAGCGCGTCCGGCGCCATAAAGCAGTAGCGTTCCCCGGCAAATTGCGCCAGTACATCCGTTGCCGCTTTCGCCGGTGCGGTAACGATGGCCGTCCCCTTCATACGCGAAATCAACTGCCCGGCCAGCGCAGATTTACCCCGACCACGCGCGGCGGTCACCGCAACCACACCCGGAGGCATATCCAGCAAATGATGTAAAATCTTCGCCTGTTCCGGCTGAGGATCGCCGTTTGCCGGCTGCCAGTCTGCTCGCACAGGAAAATGCGGATAGGATTTCGCCTGATGCTGTTGCCAGTGCAGCGTTTCCCCTTCACGAGCCACTGCTCGCCTGAAGTGTTCAACAAAGTGCGGTGTTGGGATAGGTTCAGCGCAGTCGCTCCAGCGCAGGGAATCCGAGTCCGGATGCGTGTGCCAGTCCTGCCAGGGTGGGGTCAGCAACACCAGCCAACTGCCGGCAACCAGCGTTCCGCTTAAGGCGGCAAATGCCGCGGCGTCAAACCCCTGTCCGGCATCAAAAACGGCATGGCGAAATTCACGCCCTAACAGCGTCTGTAGCGCCTGGGGTGTACAGTTCGGCTCAGCAGGAGCTGTTGCTCCCACCCATAGCCAGTCGCCCGGCAATGTATTGCGTAGCGCTAACGCTTGGGCCTGGCACCAGTTTTCTTCGCCGCTGATTATCAGCAGACGACGAATCCCTTCGCGGCTCATCTGTTCTGTGAGCGCACTCAGTGCTGCATTGTCAGACATCCCTGCCTCAATATCTTAAATGCCCTTGCCAAAGGTATTACATTGTCCCGGATCGCCACTGTCAAAGCCGCGTTTAAACCAGGTGTAACGTTGCTGCGAGGTGCCGTGAGTAAAGCTATCGGGCACAACGCGTCCTTGCCCTTGCTGTTGCAAACGATCATCACCAATGGCCTGAGCGGCGTTTAACGCCTCTTCCAGATCGCCGGATTCAAGTACACCCTGCTGCTGCATACTGTGTCCCCAGACACCCGCAAAGCAATCCGCCTGCAGCTCCATACGAACGGAAAGGCGATTCACTTCGGCCTGAGAGGCATTCTGCTGCATCTGGCGAACTTTCGGTTCAATACCCAGCAGTTTCTGCACATGGTGGCCTACTTCGTGCGCGATGACATAGCCCTGAGCAAAATCGCCATCGGCACCCAGTTTATTTTTCATGTCATCATAGAAGGAAAGATCGATATATACCGTACCGTCCGCCGGGCAATAAAACGGGCCCATCACGGACTGGCCCGCACCGCAGCCGGTACGCGTCGCGCCACGATACATCACCAGCTTCGGCTGTTGATAGGTGCGCCCCATTTTTTCAAACTGCTGACCCCAGGTATCTTCGGTCGTTGCCAGTATCACTGAGGTAAATTTTGCGGCTTCATCATCATTTGGGCTGATGGAGCGTGTGGTTTGCTGTTGCGAAACAGGCTGGCCGGTCATTAGTCCGGTGAGATCTACGCCATAATAGCCCGCAACAAGCACCACAATCAGCAGAATGATACCGCCTTTACCACTCGGCAAACGAAAACCAGGGCCGCCCATGGAAGGACCACCGCCGGCGCTATTTCGTCTGTCTTCCACATTGTCACTTTCACGACGCCCTTGCCAGCGCATAGTCACCTCAACTTTTTATTCATTATGTTGATGATCGTAGGCGGTTCGGAACAGGATTACCATAAGAAACAGTAATCAAAATCGGGGGGATTGATGAGCCGGAGAGCGATCGCCGGCTCAGGGGGAGGATTAGTCTAACTTCACACCCAGACGATGCGCGACGGCTTCATAGGCTTCGATCAGCCCGCCCAGACTCTGGCGGAAGCGATCTTTGTCCATTTTATCCAGCGTTTCTTTGTCCCACAGACGACTACCGTCCGGTGAGAATTCGTCGCCCAGCACCACTTCACCTTTATACAAACCAAACTCAAGTTTGAAGTCGACCAGAATCAGGCCTGCATCATCGAACATCTTTTTCAGCACGTCGTTGGCTTTGTAGGTCAGCTCTTTCATACGTGCCAGATTCTCTTTGCTCACCCAACCAAAAGTTTCGCAATAGGAATCGTTAATCATTGGATCGTGCATAGCATCATTTTTCAGGAACAGATCAAACAGCGGCGGATTCAGTTCAATACCTTCCTCAACGCCTAAACGCTTAACCAGTGAGCCTGCCGCGCGGTTACGTACCACACATTCAACCGGCACCATCTCCAGTTTTTTCACCAGACATTCGGTATCGGAAAGCAGTCGCTCCATCTGGGTAGGAATGCCTGCTTCTTGCAGTTTGGTCATAATGAAATGGTTGAATTTGTTATTCACCATACCTTTACGGTCAAACTGTTCAATGCGCGCGCCATCCCCTGCTGACGTATCATTGCGGAATTCGAGCACCAACAGGTCCGGGTTTTCCGTGCTGTATACGGTCTTCGCTTTACCACGATACAACTCAGCTTGCTTTTGCATCTTTATTACTCCTGGGTGTGAATTAACGATAAATATTGCGTTTTTCTGCTGACGCACACGTTTGCGTATCATATCAGAAAAAAAGGGCTGGATAACTCCAGCCCTTCATTTTTACTTACTGAACGCTGCCTGGAAGACGGCAACCAGCGCGTCGTTCTGGCTTTGCGTCAGGGTATGTCCCTTCGGATCGATAAACTGCATGCTACTGCGGTTGTCTAAATCACCCACCTGCAGTTTATAGTCACCGGATACAAGTCCTGGATCGGTTGCGCCCAGTTCCTGCCAGTTGCTGTCTGACAGTGGTTTGTAAGTCACCGCGATGCTGCCCTGAGAACGGGTGCTATCGGTCACTTTCATGCCCACTTTTTCCAGCGCTGCCGGCAGACGCTGCCACACCACGTTGAACGGCCCACGAACCACCAGCATCGGTAAACCGGTGTCATCTGCCGCACTCTGAACGTCCATCGTCGCGGCAGAACGGTTCTGCGCGGCATTCGCAGCGTCAGTGGCGTTCTTATCCAGACCCGCAGAGATAACGTTCATCATCTCAGCGCTATAGCGCTGCATGGATGCCGGATCGGCTACCGGTTTACCCGCCTGCTCGAGGTTAATCAATTTCACCGTCACCGCCTGCTGATAGCCCTGCGGTTTAACCGAGATTTGATAACGTCCACGGTACTGTTCGTCTTCATCCAGACGGTTCCAGTCAACCCAATCGGTGGTCAGCGTCTGGCTGGCATCATCACGTTTCGCGATGGCGTAGTTTTTAGACTGAACAACGCTCACGACCTGCGGCCACAGCGTGTTGCCACGACCATTTTCCACCAGCAATGTCGCCGTATCGCCCGCGATCTGAGTGCGGGCACCAGTGACTAATGCTAATGGCTGAGCCGGTGGGCGAATGTCCAGCGCTTTCCCCACGGCACCGCTGCCGTTGGTTACCGGGATGTTATAGTCGCCGGTCATAACCGGCAGAATCATCCCAGCTGGCGCATGAAGCTCAGCAAGCGGTGCGGCCTCCAGATAGGATTCATCACCGCTCACCTGGCGCTTATAGCGCGAGTCAGAACTACAGGCCGCGAGCAACATAACAAGCGAAACACCCGCAACCTTGGCCAGGCGCGACTTTTGTACTGAGTAAGCCATCAAATCTCCCTAAACTTTACAGCAAACCGGCATGCTTAAGCGCCGCTTTGACGATATCACGAGCATTGTCCGTGATTGGTGTCATCGGCAAACGTAGCGTATCGGTCGCCACAAGTCCCAACTCCTTACATGCCCATTTCACTGGGATAGGATTGGGTTCGACAAATAGTTTATTGTGTAACGGCATCAGACGTTGGTTGATCACCCGCGCCTCGGCAAAATGCCCTTCTGCCGCCAGTTTGCACATTTCAGCCATATCGCGTGCCGCAACGTTAGCTGTTACGGAAATCACGCCATGACCACCGAGCTGCATGAAGTCCAGTCCGGTCGCATCATCACCGCTGAGCAGAATAAAATCGTCTGAAACCAGCTCTTTGATCTGGTGAACACGACTTAAGTTCCCTGTGGCCTCTTTGATAGCGACAATATTTTTTACCTTCGCCAGGCGACCAACGGTTTCCGGCAGCATATCGCAGCCAGTACGGGACGGCACATTATACAGAATTTGCGGCAGGTCAGTATGTTCCGCGATGGCTTTGAAATGCTGGAACAAACCTTCCTGAGTTGGGCGGTTGTAATAAGGCGTCACCGTCAGGCAGCCGACAACACCGCTGTCGTTAAAACGCTGCGTCAGACTAATGCCTTCTGCGGTCGCATTGGCGCCGGTTCCGGCAATAACCGGAATACGCCCATCGGCCAGCTCCAGCGTCATCATTACCACATCGCCATGTTCATCATGACTCAGGGTAGCGGACTCACCGGTGGTGCCAACCGAAACGATCGCCGAGGTGCCGCTGGCGACATGATAATCAATCAGTTTTTTCAGGCTCGACCGGCAGACTTTACCTTTCTCATCCATCGGCGTAATAAGCGCGACAATACTTCCCGTGAACATGGGCCATCCTCTGTGCAAACAAGTGTCTCAATGGTACGTTTGGTACGACAATAAAAGCAAGCGACCATAGCCCTTCTGATTGTTGTATGCATGTTTTTTTTATGCTTTCCTTATGATTACCTCACCGCTCAAAGGAAGAACAGGTTTGACATCGTCATCGCAACACTATCTGGTCATTACTGCGCTGGGTGCTGACCGCCCGGGAATTGTGAACACTATCACCCGTCATGTCAGCAGTTGTGGCTGTAATATCGAAGACAGCCGACTGGCCATGCTGGGTGACGAGTTTACGTTTATCATGTTGTTATCCGGAACCTGGAATGCCATCACCCTGATTGAATCAACCCTGCCTTTGAAAGGCGCAGAGCTGGATTTATTGATTGTGATGAAGCGTACGACGGCTCGCCCCCGCCCGGCGATGCCCGCCACGGTATGGGTGCAGGTCGATGTCCCCGACTCTCCTCATTTGATTGAGCGCTTTACCGCCCTTTTTGACAGCCACCAAATGAATATTGCGGAACTGGTTTCGCGCACACAGCCGGCAGAAAACGGCAAGGCTGCACAATTGTTTATTCAAATTACCGCACATAGTCCTGCGTCACATGATTCGGCAAATATTGAGGATGCGTTTAAAGCACTCTGTACAGAACTCAATGCGCAAGGCAGTATTAACGTCGTCAATTACTCACAGCATGATGAACAGGATGGAGTTAAGTAATGAACCCACTGAAAGCCGGTGATATTGCACCGAAATTTAGCTTGCCGGATCAAGACGGAGAACAAGTAAATTTAACCGACTTCCAGGGACAGCGTGTTCTGGTTTATTTCTACCCGAAAGCCATGACGCCCGGCTGTACCGTACAAGCCTGTGGCTTGCGCGATAACATGGATCAGTTAAAAAAAGCCGGTGTTGAGGTGCTGGGAATAAGCACCGATAAACCAGAAAAGCTTTCCCGATTTGCGGAGAAAGAAGTGCTTAACTTCACGCTCCTGTCTGATGAAGATCATCAGGTTTGCGAGCAGTTTGGCGTCTGGGGTGAAAAGTCATTTATGGGTAAGACCTACGATGGCATCCACCGCATCAGCTTCCTGATTGATGCCGAAGGCAAAATTGAACATGTGTTTGATGATTTCAAAACCAGCAATCACCACGACATCGTGCTGAACTGGGTTCTGGAAAACGCCTGACCGTGAAATGCCGGATGGCGGTGTGAACGCCTTATCCGGCCTACAAATGCACGCACGTAGGCCGGATAAGACGCTTTAGCGTCGCCATCCGGCAGATAACCACCCGGTTACTCAAACGTCCCTTTAACGCACGCCTTTTTCTCTTTCACCACGGCTTTCCCCTTCGCCCACAGGTCATTCACTTCCAGCGCGTCGTTCAGCACCAGAATGTCCGCATCGCATCCCACCGTCAGACGGCCTTTATGCGCAAGCCCAAGAAACTCCGCGACTGTGCGTGTAAGCGGGCAAAGCGCCTGTTCCAGCGGTATCGCATGAATCTGCACCAGTTGACGCACCGTTTCCGCCAGTGATTCAAATCCTGCGACGCCAATCCCTGTCAGATTACCGGACGCATCAAATTCCGGTTGGCTACCGTTGCCATCCGAGCTCAGGGTAATACGCGATAGCGGCACTTCGTGGCGCAATGCTGTAGCGATCGCCGTTGCCGGATCAACAGGCTCATCAATACTGCTGGTGATATCGATATAGCCCCCTTTCCGGGCATAGTCTAACGCCGCATGGAACAACGGTTCCGCGCGATTAACATGCGTTGGCAACAGTTTGGTCATCGGTACATCGCAACATGCCAGAATTTCATACAGCGGTTCCAGCATGCGCGGACTGTCCCCCATATGAAATACGCTAATCCCGGGTTTTTGCCCTAATAACCCACCAACACGCGACTGCGCCGCCATGTTCGCCAGCGCCGTTGCATTTGGGGCAGAGGAGCGATGATCCGAAACTGCGCATTTCACGCCAATCACTTTGTCAATTAGCGCAACATCGCGGTCAATACTGCCGGTTATCGTAGGTGAAGGTAGAGAATATGCCCCAGTGAGCATCCAGGCGCTGATCCCCTCAAATTCCAGCGCACGGGTTTTCGCCAGCAACGACTCAGGATGACGGGTAATCCCGTCCGTTCCCAACAATCCCACGACGGAAGTGATACCGGCTTCAACCAGTCGTGACAGACGTACTTCCGGCGTGCGGGTGTGCGGTCCCGCTTCCCCACCACCGCCAATCAGATGGACGTGTTGGTCGATAAAGCCGGGACAAACAATTGCCCCTTCAAGATTGATGCACTCACAACCGGGAAAATCTTCTGCCGCAATAGACGGGGCGATGGCGACAATTTTTCCGCCAGAAACCAGAATATCCTGTTGGCCTAAATCTTCAGGTGCGTATACGTGTCCATGCTGGAACAACGTCAAATTAAGAATGGAACAGTTCATAACCTTCCTTGTCAGGCAATAACCTGCATAACCCAAATAGAGAGCAGCGCATTAATCACGCAGACTGCAATAATCAGCGGGTAGTAGCGAGGATGGACTCCCGCCGTTCCCAGACAACGTCCAACATTTTGCACCGGATTCCCCATCAGGTAGATAGCCGGTAGCAATACCGTAGCATCATGTCCTGAAAGCGTACCTGCGACAACCAGGCTTGCACAAACGCCGACGCCACCGCCCATACTCATCACCGCCGCCAGCAGCACGGTGGCAGACTCCCCCGGCAGTCCCCACAACGCCATGATCGGTTCACATACCCTGCCTACGATGTCGAGTAACCCCGTCACCTTCAGCGCCTGAATAATCACAAACGCCATCACCACGTTAGGTAGCAAGCTGGTCGTGGCAATGGTAAACCCGCGTCGTGCGCCATCGATAAACATATCCATGACATTTTTACGTACGTGTGTTGTCATCATCTCAGCCCTCCTGCTGCATACGGCGATTTTCAAGCTGTGCGATCCACAACCGCAACAGGTTCGCCCCTACAAACTTGAAGACAAGGATCACCGCCAGCGGCGTGATTACCGGTACGGTGACCATCGTAAACAGGGCTGCGCCTGACGAAAAATAGTTAGTGATGCACGCGCTACCGCTGGTTTGCCAACAAGCAAAGATGGCGCGTTCCTGCTCGGTAATGATCCCCGCTTCGGCCATTTCCTTAGTCATCCCGGCCGCCGCATCGGTATTTTGCAAATTCGCGATCAGCGCCAACGAGCATACACCCGGGATACCGAGTAAAGGTCGTAGAACAGGCGTCATTAGCTGTTGTGCCGCGCGCAGCCCTCCAAGCCCTTCGGTTACGGAAATAATCCCGAGAGAAAGAATGACGGAAGGAGCCAATTCAAGTGCGAATAAAAAACCATCTTTTGCCCCCATACCGCCCGTACCGCGAAAAGAGACCGCCGTTTCGCCAGCCGTATTAATTTGCCCAAACGCACCGTTGAGGAGGGTGAAATCAAACACCCGCCACCATTCGGTACTTTTCGCAAACATGCCGGAAAAAAGGACAATTGTGATAAAAAAAGCGAGATAGCCGCCCCATCCCACTTTTTGCTGCGTGTGTGTGTTGTGACCCATTTAACTCTCCTGTTGGTCTTATTCCTTACGTGACGAAAAAAACATCACGAGGGCCAAGTTAAAGACAAACGCGGAGAAAAACGATACCGGAGGAAATTATTCAGAAAGTGTGGATAGAGGTCAGACAAGTTCAGCTCCGGCGGCATTGCGCCGTCGGAGCTGACGGATTAGCGATCGTCAACCGTCTGACCATCCGGCCAGGCATGCACCACGGCTTTGATTAGCGTCGCCAGCGGAATGGCAAAGAATACCCCCCAGAATCCCCACAGACCGCCAAAAATAACGACCGACAGAATAATCACCAATGGATGCAGGTTTACGGCTTCGGAGAAGAGGACGGGAACCAGCAGATTGCCGTCCAGCGCCTGGATTATCAGGTACACGGCGAAACAGCTCCAGAACTCCGTTCCGAGTCCGAACTGAAACAACGCCACACCAACGACCGGAATAGTCACCACAAACGCGCCGATGTACGGGATTAGCACAGAGAACCCCACCAGCACTGCCAACAGCAGAGAGTAGTTAAGACCAAACATCAGGAAGCCCAGCCAGGTTGCAACACCGACCACCACCATCTCCAGTACTTTACCGCGGATATAGTTGGTGATTTGCTGGTTCATCTCTTTCCAGACCTGTCCTGCCAGTCCACGATTTCGCGGCAGCACCCGGCGCACAGCATTCAACATCTGGCTTTTATCCTTCACCAAAAAGAACACCATCAATGGGACAAGCACCAGATACACCGCCAGTGTCAACAGCCCAACCAGAGAAGCCAGCGAATATTTCACCACTGAATCGCCCATGGTGAGCATCCGGGAACGCATATTCTCGGCCATCGCATCAATGATGCCCGCATCCATAAGCGCCGGATAACGTCGCGGTAAGGTGGCGGCAAAGTCAGACAACTTGTTGAGCATGCCAGGCATATCGCGGATCAAATAGATGCCTTGCTGCCATGCGACAGGCATTACCACAAACGCCATCAGCAGCAAAATTCCGACAAACACCACCAGCACAATTGACGTCGCCCAGCGCCGCGAGCAACCGATATTTTCCAGCCGGGCGGTAGGCCATTCCAGCAGATAAGCCAGCACAATCGCGACCAGCAGCGGCGCTAACAGACCGCTAAAGAAGAACAGGATGCCAAAACCGGCAACCAGAATAATCAGCAAAGCAATAGCCTCTGGGTCGCTAAAGCGGCGGCGATACCATTGCGTCAACATTTCGAGCATAAAACCTTCCCTGAACCTCAATAGCGGGATTGCGATCCCGAATTGTATCGAAATGTCACAAAAAAGACTTCGCTTTTTATGGCTGATTACGCAAAGTGAAAAGACATTTTTCCTGGGTGTTCATCGTCAGGTTTCGCAGTTACACTCGCTAAGCTTGCGGAGTGTGAACGATACTTCGCGGCATTGGTCAAATGGCTATCTCAAAAAAGAATACAGGACAGAGGTTATGTTCAGGCAGTTGAAAAAAAACCTGGTTGCTACCCTCATTGCTGCACTGACCGTCGGTCAGGTCGCGCCCGCATTTGCTGACACTGCGGATACCCTACCTGATATGGGAACCTCGGCAGGGAGTACGCTTTCTATTGGACAAGAAATGCAGATGGGCGATTATTACGTTCGCCAACTGCGCGGTAGTGCGCCGTTAATTAACGATCCGCTGCTCACCCAATATATTAATGCTCTGGGGATGCGCCTGGTTTCGCATGCAGACTCCGTAAAAACACCCTTCACTTTCTTTTTAATTAACAACGATGAAATAAACGCCTTCGCTTTTTTTGGCGGCAACGTGGTATTGCACTCAGCACTGTTCCGCTATTCCGATAACGAAAGCCAACTGGCGTCGGTAATGGCGCACGAAATTTCTCACGTCACGCAGCGCCACCTGGCGCGAGCGATGGAAGATCAGAAACGTAGCGCACCGCTGACATGGGTCGGCGCATTAGGTTCGATTTTATTAGCGATGGCCAGCCCGCAGGCAGGTATGGCGGCGCTAACCGGTACGCTGGCGGGTACTCGCCAGGGGATGATTAGCTTTACTCAGCAGAACGAACAGGAAGCAGACCGCATCGGTATTCAGGTGCTGCAACGTTCAGGATTCGATCCCCAGGCCATGCCAACATTCCTGGAGAAACTGCTCGATCAGGCCCGTTACTCTACACGTCCCCCGGAAATTCTTCTGACTCACCCCCTGCCAGAAAGCCGTCTGGCAGATGCGCGTAACCGCGCCAACCAGATGCGCCCGGTCGTCGTGCAATCTTCAGAAGATTTCTATTTGGCCAAAGCGCGAACCCTGGGCATGTACAATTCAGGCCGCAATCAGTTAACCAGCGATCTACTGGATAGCTGGTCGAAAGGCAACGTGCGCGAACAGCGCGCTGCGCAGTACGGTCGGGCGCTGCAAGCGATGGAAGCCAGTAAATACGACGAAGCACGTAAAGCGCTTCAGCCGCTGCTCGCGGCAGATCCGAATAATGCATGGTATCTCGACCTGGCAACAGATATCGATCTCGGTCAGAAGAAAACCAGCGATGCCATTAATCGCCTGAAAAACGCTCGCGACCTGCGCGTGAATCCCGTATTGCAACTCAACCTGGCAAATGCGTATTTGCAGGGGGGACAAGCTAAAGAGGCTGCCACCATCCTGAATCGCTATACGTTTAACCATAAAGATGACACTAACGGCTGGGATCTGTTGGCGCAAACGGAAGCGAACCTGAATAATCGCGATCAGGAGCTGGCCGCGCGTGCTGAAGGGTATGCGCTGGCGGGCCGTCTTGATCAGGCGATCTCGATGCTCAGCAATGCCAGTGCTCAGGTGAAACTCGGCAGCCAGCAGCAGGCCAGATACGATGCCCGTATCGACCAGCTGCGCCAACTGCAAGAACGCTTTAAACCGTACTCGAAGATGTAACCATTGAATACTTGCCGGATGGCGGCGCTGTTGCGTCTTATCCGGCCTGCGGCAGGCACATTTGGTCGGCCGAATCGTCATGCAAGGAGAAGTCATGTCAGACGCGATTAAAATTTACCATAACCCACGCTGCTCAAAGAGCCGTGAAACGCTGGAATTGCTAAAGTCTAACGGTGTAGAGCCAGAAGTCGTGCTCTATCTGGAAACCCCGGCTGATGCAGCGACACTGCGTGAATTGCTAAAGATGCTGGGAATGTCCAGCGCGCGTGAACTGATGCGTCAGAAAGAAGATCTCTACAAATCGCTCAACCTGGCGGACAGCAGTTTGAGTGAAGATGCGCTGATTCAGGCGATGGTCGAAAACCCGAAGCTGATGGAGCGCCCGATTGTGGTAGCGAAAGGTCAGGCCCGGATTGGTCGCCCACCTGAGCAAGTGCTGGAAATCGTCGGCTAATCTTAAGACTGCCGCAGTTTTTCGGCTGCGGCACTACAGCTTCAAAATTTCTTTTACGAAGGGAATCGTCAGCTTGCGCTGAGCGGTGATCGAAGCATGGTCCAGTTGATCCAGCGTCATAAACAGCGTACGCATTTCTCGATCCAGACGCTTAAGCAGAAAACGTCCTACATCTTCAGGCAGTTCGAACCCACGTAATCTGGCACGTAATTGCAAAGCCTGTAGCTTGTCTTCATCGGAAAGCGGCTGAAGCTTGTAGATTTGCCCCCAGTCCAGACGTGAGGCGAGATCCGGCAGCCCCAGGTTCAGCTGTCTCGGAGGACGATCGCCGGTGATCAGCAGGCGGGTTTTCCCTGATTCCAGGATACGGTTGTAAAGATCAAAGATCGCCATTTCCCAAAGAGAATCTCCGGCGACACACTCGATATTATCGATGCATACCAGCGACAGATGCTCCATTCCGTCAAGCACCTCAGGTACGAACCAGGTTCGTTTATCGAGCGGCACATACCCTACCGCATCACCGCGTGCAGACAGTTCTGCACAGGCTGCATGCAGCAAATGACTACGGCCTGCGCCTTCACGCGACCAAAGATAAATGTACCCGCTATGTTCCTGACGCAGCACGTTTTGCAGTGCAGCCAGTAAAGAGGAGTTATCCCCCGGCCAGAAACTTGCGAAGGTTTCATCGTCAGGAAGATAAAGTGGCAGAGAGAGCTGTGCCGGTGTGTTCAGAGATACCTCAACCCAGGATTTCATAAAATCGAGATGAGTTTAACACAGAAATACGTCGTGATAGAACCGGGCAGCAGTGCTGCCCGGTCAGAGACTTACTGTTGCGGGCTATCCGCATCCTTAGCATCAAGGACGACTTCTTCCGGACGCAGCAGACTGATGACTTTGAAAATCAGGCTCAGGCAAACGCCGACGATGGTCGCCAGCGCCATACCTTTCAGTTCCGCAGCACCAATGTGAACCTTCGCGCCACTTACGCCGATGATCAAAATAACAGACGTCAGAATCAGGTTTTGCGCCTTGTTATAATCGACTTTTGATTCGATCAGTACGCGAATACCGGAAGCGCCGATGACGCCGTACAGCAACAGCGATACGCCGCCCATGACCGGCAGCGGGATAATCTGGATTGCCGCCGCCAGTTTACCCACACAGGAGAGCAGAATGGCGAAAATCGCCGCACCGCCGATAACCCAGGTACTGTATACGCGAGTAATCGCCATAACACCGATATTTTCACCGTAGGTGGTGTTAGGCGTCGAACCAAAGAAGCCGGAGATCACCGTCGACAGGCCGTTGGCAAACATCGAGCGGTGCAAGCCAGGGTCACGAATCAGATCTTTTTTCACAATGTTGGCCGTGACGACCAGGTGGCCTACGTGCTCGGCGATAACGACTAATGCCGCAGGCAGGATGGTCAGAATCGCAACCCACTCAAAGCGCGGTGTGTAGAACGTTGGCAGAGCAAACCAGTGCGCTTGCGCAATGGGTGTGGTGTCCACAACGCCCATCACAAAGGAAAGCGCGTAACCGGCCAGTACACCAATCAAAATCGGGATAATCGCCATAAAACCGCGGAACAGCACAGAGCCAAATACCGTTACGGCCAGCGTCACCATTGAGATGATGATGGTTTTCGAGTCTGGTAATTGCCCTTCAGCAGGCAACAATCCCGCCATGCCCGCAGCAACACCCGCCAGCTCCAGACCGATGACGGCAACGATTGCGCCCATCGCAGCAGGCGGGAACATCACATCCAGCCAGCCGGTGCCAGCTTTCTTCACGATGAAAGAAACCAGGCAGAACAGAACGCCGCACATAATAAAACCGCCCAGCGCCACTTCATACCCTAACGGCAGCAGCAACAGTACCGGGGAGATAAACGCAAAGCTGGAACCCAGATAGGCTGGAATTTTACCTTTACAAATGAAGAGATACAGCAACGTACCAATGCCGTTAAACAGCAGGACGGTAGCCGGGTTGATATGAAACAGGACTGGCACCAGTACCGTTGCACCAAACATGGCGAACAGGTGCTGCAAACTAAGCGGGATTGTCTGTAAAAGCGGCGGTCTTTCACTCACCCCGATAGCACGGCGCGTCATAGTGTTTTCCTCTGAGTATTGTGTGTTAGTAGCGATTGGGTTGTTTTATTCAAAAAAAAGCCGACTCTTAAAGTCGGCTTCTTTTTATTTATTCATTTACTTGGTACCAAAAATCTTATCGCCGGCATCGCCGAGTCCCGGAATAATGTATCCATGCTCGTTCAGCCCCTGGTCGATAGATGCGGTGTACAGCTCAACATCCGGGTGTGCTTTTTCCAGTGCTGCGATACCTTCTGGTGCCGCAACCAGGACCAGTACTTTAATGCTGGTGCAGCCTGCATTCTTCAGCAGGTCGATGGTCGCGATAACGGAACCACCGGTTGCCAGCATCGGGTCAACGATCAGCGCCATGCGCTCATCGATGTTAGAAACCAGTTTCTGGAAATACGGAACCGGCTCCAGCGTCTCTTCGTTGCGGTACATCCCCACCACGCTGATACGCGCGCTCGGAACGTTCTCCAGTACGCCTTCCATCATACCCAGTCCCGCACGCAGGATGGGGACTACGGTGATTTTTTTGCCTTTGATTTGGTCTACTTCAACCGGGCCGTTCCAACCTTCAATGGTCACCTTTTCGGTTTCCAGACCTGCAGTTGCTTCATAAGTCAGCAGACTGCCAACTTCCGAGGCGAGTTCACGAAAGCGTTTAGTGCTGATGTCGTTTTCACGCATCAGTCCCAGCTTGTGTTTGACGAGTGGGTGTTTGACTTCCACGATCTTCATACTCTTCTCCTTTCCTCAGACGAGTGGCAACCACAAAAAAAATCGCCGGATTATACCGCTTTTCGTCTCTGGCGCAACACTGGATACGCTTGATATGGATCAACCAAAGTCATTTGCGTCTGGAAGATGAGTATAAAACAAGCCCCGCAATATGGGCGGGGCTTAATATCAATGCACTGAATTTTATAGAAATTCAGCGTTGCTCCGGATGACATTTTGATACCATGAAAAAGATTTCTTAGGAGAGCGTGCTAATGTCCCACTCCCGTCATTATTTTTGTCGACATAAATAAATCCGTAGCGTTTTTTCATTTCGCCGGTTCCCGCTGACACTAAATCAATACAGCCCCATGGCGTGTAGCCCATAAGATCCACACCATCTTCCACCACCGCTTTTTTCATCTCACGAATATGGGCTGCCAGGTAGTCAATGCGGTACTGATCGTTTACCGTGCCGTCACTTTCCTGTACGTCAATCGCACCAAACCCGTTTTCAACAATAAACAGCGGAAGCTGATAATGATCCCAGAACCAGTTCAGCGAATAGCGCAGACCAACCGGATCAATCTGCCAGCCCCAGTCTGATTTCTGCACATACGGATTGGGCACCAGACTTTTCGATTCGTCGTAATCCAACTGCGGGTTATCTGGCGTTGCCTGCGTCGCGAAGGACATATAGTAGCTAAAGCCGATATAGTCGACGCAGCCCTGGGCCAGTATTTGTCGGTCTTCTTCAGTAATATCGAGTTCGAAGCCGCGACGCGCAAAGTAGTTCAACAGATGCTGCGGATACTTGCCCCGAGCGTGAACGTCGGTAAACCAATATCGACGGTGCATCGCGTTCATCGCCATCATTATGTCGTCTGGCGCACAGGTCAGTGGGTAAACAGGACACATAGCGATCATGCACCCAACCTGCAATGCCGGGTTGATTTCGCGTGCAACCTTTACTGCCAGCGCACTCGCCACCAGTTCATAGTGCGCCGCCTGGTACATGACCGGTTCGCAGTCTTCACCCGGCTGATACTTAAGACCGGAGTTGGTAAACGGAGCAAAATCTTCGTGGAAGTTAGCCTGGTTGTTGATTTCATTAAACGTCATCCAGTACTTCACTTTATGCTGGTAGCGAGTGAAAACCACCCCGGCAAAACGGACAAAGAAATCGATCAGTTTACGATTGCGCCAGCCACCGTATTCCGTCACCAGGTGATAAGGCATCTCGAAATGCGACAGTGTAATCACCGGTTCGATGCCATACTTCAGGCATTCATCAAAGAGATCGTCGTAGAATTGCAATCCGGCTTCATTGGGCAGGGCTTCATCGCCTTGCGGGAAAATACGCGTCCATGCAATAGAGGTACGAAAGCACTTAAAGCCCATTTCAGCAAACAGCTTAATATCATCCTGATAGCGATGATAAAAATCGATAGCCTCGTGGTTAGGGTAATTTTTACCTGCAATCACGCCGTCGGTAATTTCACGCGCTACCCCATGAGCCCCAGCCGTCATCACATCGGCAACGCTAATCCCTTTACCGCCCTCCTGCCAGCCGCCTTCCAGTTGATGAGCGGCCACAGCACCGCCCCACATAAAATCTGCTTTAAACCCAGGCATACGTTTCCCCTATCATGATTGCACTGTTCAAACGCACCTGATGTGGTACGTAACAGAAAACAGAAACCGGTTTCAGTACGATACTGTGCATTCAGCAGGCAGGTTTCAAGCACAAGACTGAACCCGGTTTCATTTTCGTGGCTCAGTTCAAACAAATAGATAAATGACTGTAAAATGCTGAAATACTCAGCAGATAAAAGTCACTGTAAAGCAGGCTCGCAAACGTTTGCTTTCCCTGTTAGAATTGCGCCGAATTTAATTGCTACCGCAAGTTAACGCGTGGGGACCCAAGCAGTGACCGATAAAACCTCTCTTAGCTACAAAGATGCCGGTGTTGATATTGACGCGGGTAATGCTCTGGTTGATCGAATCAAAGGCGTAGTAAAGAAAACTCGTCGCCCGGAAGTAATGGGTGGTCTGGGTGGCTTCGGTGCGCTGTGCGCATTGCCGCAAAAATATCGTGAACCGGTACTGGTTTCCGGCACGGATGGCGTAGGGACAAAACTGCGTCTGGCAATGGATCTGAAACGCCACGATACCATCGGCATTGATCTGGTGGCGATGTGTGTGAACGACCTCGTGGTTCAGGGCGCTGAACCGCTGTTTTTCCTCGACTACTATGCAACGGGTAAACTGGATGTGGACACCGCAGCCAGCGTAATCAACGGCATTGCCGAAGGTTGCCTGCAGTCTGGTTGTGCATTGGTTGGTGGTGAAACGGCTGAAATGCCGGGGATGTATCACGGTGAAGATTATGACGTGGCAGGTTTCTGTGTTGGCGTCGTCGAAAAATCAGAAATTATCGACGGTTCAAAAGTGGCTGATGGCGATGTGCTGATTGCGCTCGGCTCCAGTGGCCCGCACTCTAACGGCTACTCCCTGGTACGTAAAATTGTTGAAGTCAGCGGTTGCGACCCAGAAACCACCGAACTTGAAGGCAAGCCGCTGGCGGACCATTTACTGGCGCCAACACGCATTTATGTGAAATCCATTCTGGAACTGATCGAGAAGGTTGATGTGCATGCTATCGCACACCTGACCGGCGGTGGTTTCTGGGAAAATATTCCGCGCGTACTGCCAGACAATACTCAGGCCGTCATCGATGAATCCTCATGGCAGTGGCCAGCCGTCTTCAACTGGCTGCAAACTGCGGGTAACGTCAGTCAGCACGAGATGTATCGCACCTTCAACTGTGGGGTCGGCATGGTCATTGCCCTACCGGAATCCGAAGTAGAAAGTGCACTCGCGCTGCTGAAGGCAAAAGGTGAAAACGCCTGGAAAATCGGTATCATCAAAGCGTCTGATTCCGAACAGCGTGTGGTCATTGAATGAAAAACATTGTGGTGCTCATTTCCGGCAACGGAAGCAATTTGCAGGCAATAATCGATGCCTGCAAACAGAAAAAAATCAGTGGCACCCTACGTGCAGTATTCAGCAACAAGGCCGATGCGTTCGGCCTTGTTCGCGCGCGAGAGGAAAATATTCCGGCACATTCCCTGGAAGCAAGCCACTTTGCCAGCCGCGAAGCATTCGACCGCCAGCTGATTCAGGAAATTGATGCCTATGCGCCAGATGTCGTCGTGCTGGCCGGCTATATGCGCATCCTCAGCCCGGCGTTTGTCGCTCACTATTCTGAACGACTGCTGAACATCCATCCCTCTTTATTACCCAAGTATCCAGGCCTACATACCCATCGTCAGGTGCTGGAAAATGGGGATGAAGAACACGGAACTTCAGTCCATTTCGTCACCGATGAACTGGACGGCGGACCGGTTATTCTCCAGGCCAAGGTGCCGGTATTTGCAGGTGATAGCGAGGATGATATTACTGCCCGGGTTCAGGCGCAGGAACATGCGATTTACCCGCTGGTCGTCAGTTGGTTTACCGACGGTCGCCTGAAGATGCGCGATAACGCAGCATGGCTGGACGGCAATCGCCTCTCACCACAGGGTTATGCCGCAGACGAATAATCGGCTCATCAATCTGTAAAGCCGGATGGCGGCATAAATGCCTTATCCGGCCTACGCGTTATTCTCCCCTTTCTCTTCGCTATCAGACGGTTTATTGTCATATTTTTCTGGCACAGTTGGACATCTGAGAGCAATGCTCGCCATAATAAATCGGTAGTGTCCCGTGAATGAAACGGAGTAAAAGTGGTAATGGGTCAGGAAAAGCTATATATCGAGAAAGAACTCAGCTGGTTGGCGTTCAACGAACGCGTGCTCCAGGAGGCAGCTGATAAATCAAACCCGTTGATCGAACGGATGCGTTTCTTAGGCATCTATTCCAATAACCTTGACGAGTTTTACAAGGTGCGTTTTGCCGAACTGAAGCGCCGTATCATTATTAGCGAAGAACAGGGTTCTAACTCTCACTCCCGCCATTTGTTAGGCAAAATCCAGGCCCGCGTATTAAAAGCCGATCAGGAATTTGACGGCCTGTACAACGAATTACTGCTGGAGATGGCACGCAACCAGATCTTCTTGATCAACGAACGCCAGTTGTCAGTAAATCAACAGAGCTGGTTACGCCACTACTTCAAGCAATATCTGCGTCAGCACATTACGCCAATCCTGATTAACCGCGAGACGGATTTAGTCCAGTTTTTAAAAGACGATTACACTTATCTGGCCGTGGAAATTATCCGCGGAGATACGATTCGTTACGCTTTGTTGGAAATTCCATCCGATAAGGTTCCTCGCTTTGTGAATTTGCCGCCGGAAACCCCGCGCCGTCGCAAACCGATGATCCTGCTGGACAACATTTTACGTTATTGCCTTGATGACATTTTTAAAGGGTTCTTTGATTACGATGCGCTGAATGCCTATTCGATGAAAATGACCCGCGATGCCGAGTACGATTTGGTGCATGAGATGGAATCGAGCCTGATGGAGCTCATGTCCTCCAGCCTGAAACAACGTCTGACCGCAGAGCCTGTACGTTTTGTTTATCAGCGCGATATGCCCAATGCGCTGGTTGAAGTACTGCGTGAAAAACTGACGATCTCTCGCTACGACTCCATTGTCCCCGGCGGGCGTTATCATAACTTCAAAGACTTTATTAATTTTCCCAACGTTGGCAAAGCTAACCTGGTGAACAAACCCCTGCCGCGTCTGCGCCATATCTGGTTCGATAACGAGAAGTTTCGCAACGGCTTTGATGCCGTACGAGAACGCGATGTGTTGCTTTATTATCCGTATCACACCTTTGAACACGTTCTTGAACTGCTGCGTCAGGCCTCATTTGACCCGAGCGTGCTGGCGATAAAAATTAACATCTACCGTGTGGCGAAAGATTCGCGCATCATCGACTCGATGATCCATGCCGCGCATAACGGTAAAAAAGTAACCGTGGTGGTGGAACTGCAGGCGCGCTTCGATGAAGAGGCCAATATTCATTGGGCTAAGCGCCTTACCGAAGCGGGGGTTCATGTCATCTTCTCCGCACCAGGGCTGAAAATTCACGCCAAGCTGTTCCTGATTTCGCGCAAAGAAGGCGATGAAGTCGTGCGCTATGCACATATCGGCACCGGGAACTTCAACGAAAAAACAGCGCGTCTGTATACCGACTACTCGCTGCTGACTGCCGATTCGCGCATTACCAACGAAGTCCGTCGGGTGTTTAACTTCATCGAAAACCCATATCGCCCGGTAACGTTCGATTATCTGCTGGTTTCCCCGCAGAACTCACGGCGCCTGCTGTACAGCATGATCGACAAAGAGATCGCTAATGCACAGCAAGGGCTGCCTTCTGGCATTACCCTGAAGCTGAATAATCTGGTCGATAAAGGGCTGGTTGACCGCCTGTATGCGGCTTCAGGTTCAGGTGTCCCCGTTAATTTATTGATCCGCGGAATGTGCTCACTGATCCCGAATCTGGAAGGCATCAGTGACAATATTCGCGTTATCAGCATTGTTGACCGCTATCTCGAACACGACCGGGTCTATATCTTCGAGAACGGGGGCGATAAGCAGGTGTATCTCTCCTCTGCTGACTGGATGACAAGAAACATTGATTATCGTATCGAAGTTGCCACACCGCTTCTTGACCCGCGTCTTAAGCAGCGCGTGCTGGATATTATCGATATCCTGTTCAGCGACACGGTGAAAGCCCGCTTTATTGATAAAGAACTGAGTAATCGCTACGTACCGCGCGGAAACCGCCGTAAGGTTCAGTCACAATTAGCGATTTACGACTACATCAAATCACTCGAGCAACCTGACTAACTCTATGCCAATACACGACAAGTCTCCACGACCGCAGGAATTTGCTGCGGTCGACCTTGGTTCAAACAGTTTCCATATGGTCATTGCCCGCGTGGTTGATGGCGCAATGCAAATTATCGGGCGACTGAAACAACGCGTACATCTGGCGGACGGCCTTGGCGCGGACAACAAGCTAAGCGAAGAAGCGATGGAACGCGGCTTAAGCTGTTTGTCACTTTTCGCTGAACGTCTGCAGGGATTTCCTCCCTCCAGCGTCTGCATCGTGGGAACCCATACTTTGCGCCAGGCGCTAAATGCGACCGATTTTCTTAAGCGAGCAGAAAAGGTCATCCCCTACCCGATCGAAATAATTTCCGGTAACGAAGAAGCCCGACTGATTTTTATGGGCGTGGAGCATACGCAGCCAGAAAAAGGCCGTAAGCTGGTTATCGACATCGGTGGTGGTTCGACAGAGCTGGTGATCGGTGAAGATTTCGAGCCTAAACTGGTCGAAAGTCGCCGTATGGGTTGCGTCAGTTTTGCCCAGATGTACTTTCCGGGTGGAGCGATCAGCCGGGAAAACTTCCAGCGAGCCCGTATGGCGGCAGCGCAAAAGCTTGAAACGCTCACCTGGCAATTTCGAATTCAGGGCTGGAACGTTGCACTGGGAGCTTCAGGCACCATCAAAGCCGCGCATGAAGTGCTGCTGGAAATGGGTGAGAAAGATGGTTTTATCACCCCTGAACGTCTGGACAAGCTGACAACTGAAGTCCTGAAGCATGCTTCCTTTGAGGCACTCAGCATGCCGGGGCTGTCAGAAGAACGAAAAGCCGTTTTTGTTCCCGGTCTGGCGATACTGTGCGGTGTTTTTGATGCCCTCGCTATTCGTGAACTCCGACTTTCCGATGGCGCGCTGCGTGAAGGCGTACTGTATGAGATGGAAGGCCGTTTTCGCCACCAGGATGTTCGTAGCCGTACCGCCAGCAGTCTGGCAAACCAGTACAATATCGACAGCGAACAAGCCCGACGTGTACTGGAAACGACCATGCAAATGTACGATCAGTGGCATGCGCAGCAACCTAAACTGGCAAACCCGCAACTGGAAGCGTTGCTCCGGTGGGCGGCGATGCTGCATGAAGTCGGGCTGAACATCAACCACAGCGGACTGCATCGCCACTCGGCTTATATTTTGCAAAACAGCGACCTGCCAGGTTTCAACCAGGAGCAACAGCTGATGATGGCGACCCTGGTTCGCTATCATCGTAAAGCGGTTAAGCTGGATGATTTGCCCCGCTTTACGCTGTTCAAGAAAAAGCAGTTCCTGCCGCTAATTCAGCTGTTGCGACTTGGGGTATTGCTCAACAACCAGCGCCAGGCAACCACTACGCCACCGACGCTCACGTTGATTACCGACGATAACCACTGGACGCTACGCTTCCCGCACGACTGGTTTAGCCAGAACGCGCTGGTGTTGCTCGATCTGGAAAAAGAGCAGCAATACTGGGAGGCCGTCACAGGCTGGCGCCTGAAAATTGAGGAAGAAAACTCACCCGATATCGCTGCGTGAGTGATCGGCAGGTGCCAGCGTGACTGGCACCTGTTCTTCCAGAGTTTTATGCAGCGGCCGCGGCTCACCAATCAGATAGCCCTGCAAATAATCAATCCCCAGAGAAATCACCGCACTACGTATTTCTTCGCTTTCAACATACTCCGCGACCACCAACATTTTTTTCATCCGCGCCAGGTGGCAAATCGAGGCCACGATTTGGTAGTCGAGACTATTTGAGACAATGTTACGGATAAAGCTTCCGTCAATCTTCAGGATGTCAGCGCTCACATTTTTCAACCGTGCATAGCTGGCATAGCCGGTACCAAAATCATCGATCGCAATCTGACAGCCCAGAACTTGCAATTGCAGCAATGTTGCCTGCGCCTGTTCCGCATTAGTTAACGCATTGCTCTCTGTAACCTCAAAGATCAATTGCCATGCTTCAACCTGATACTTCGCCAACAACTGGCTGATTTCGTGAGGAAATTTGGCTCGACATACGGACGTGGGTGATAAATTGATCGCAAAACGATGAGCGGGCATTTTCTCCCGATTCTGCGCCATAAATTTCAGCGTATTTTCAATGACCCACAGATCAATGCTGGATGACAACCCAAACTCATGGGCTACCGGTAAGAAATTATCAGGAGCAATCGTTTCACCTTCATCGCCCTGAAGGCGCAACAGGATTTCATGATAAACATCGCCCCGCACGCCAAAAATCGGCTGTGCCATCAGGAAGAAGCGATCATGCTCCAGCGCCTGCTGCAAACGGTTCATCATCGCCACTTTATCTTTCAGATCCCGCTGCAGGTGCATTACGCCACGTCGCTGCAAATTCTCCGGCATATTGGTTGCCAGCGAGAGCTCGGCGATAGTGCTTAACTCCCCCAGCAACAGATAGATGTGGTTAACGGGTGAGCGAACATAGCAAAAACTGATCCCAACCTGCGGTTGTAGGGGCATACCATCCCAGACAAAACGAAACTGCCTGATATGTTTGTCCAGCGCTTCAATACGCTGCTGATGTGACTCAGTATTAAAACGCAGAATTAAATCATTACCGGATAATTGAAAAACATATTCGTCTTGTTCCAGCAACGGCGCTATCCAATGAGAAAGTTTTTGCTTGTACTGGATACGCAGCATAATACCGTAGTTTTTCACCAACAGTTCCATGCCCGGAATACGCAGAAAACAGAGCACTGACCATGGCGCTTTTTTCAACGTTCGGTTCAATGCCCGCAGATTTGGCAAATGCACCATCGGATCAAAATATGCCAGACGATGTGTGCGTCGGGTGACAAATCGCTGACGCGTTGCCAGCACGGCAATGTAATTTACGATGAAAGAAAAAACGAGGTAACTCGAAGAGGTAATTGCAAGTTGTGTATCGTAACCCGAATACCAGGGCATATAGCGCTGATAATAATGAATGGCAGTTATCAACACGACTGTCCATATCATTGAAATAAATCGGTAACCGTAACGCATTGCGCCCCATAACATGACGGGCAGTAACAGAGACAAGGTATAATTTGTGCTGAATATCGAACTCTGTTCATTTAACGGCATACACAGCAGAGCCATCAATAAAGTCAATATTATCAACCAGACAGCAAACTCTGTTCGCGTTACTTTGGTGCCAAACTGCTGCTTTAATTGCGAAAAATAGCCCCGTATATGCAGCGGATTACGAATGGTTCGGATTATAAAATAGCACAGAGGAATACCAACAAGGTTCCCGACCAGCATAGCCTGGTAGTTAATCAACGTTCCTGTATTAAAGGGCATAACGCCTACCATGCCTGATTTGCTCTCGTATACGCCAACAAACGCAGCGAACTGAAAGAGGATCAGGAATAGCGTTGCCGGACAGAAAACCTGCCAAAATATTCGCTGAAACATCAGATGGGAGTCGCCATGCGCCACGTTGTTTCGCCGGGGAGCAAAAACTTTATATCCACCCCAACTAAGCACCATTGTAACTATAAAGTGCGTAATAATTGACAGCGTTTCAAATAACCCAACCTGCGGATATTTGTACCAACCGATGGCAATGATTATTCCTGGCAGTGCCGCCCAACTAAAAAACAACATCAGGCTAATCGTCAGCGCTAAAGGCAGGTAGAAAAGGATGACAGTACCGGTACTAATATGTGCGTAGGTATTGGCAGTGCTCAATAACGGCAACAGTAAAGATGGTAAGATGAGGGGTAGCGCCCACCATTTATCTCTAATACTTATATAGTTTTTATTGAGTTTCATAGATGCTCAGTAGAATCCCTCACGTCATGTAGGGGTATTTTCTGTGAAGGGCATTCAGACAGGCATCCCACCTGACTTTAAAACTATGATGTAATACACATCACAACGACTCATCGATTTTAGTTACGGATAACCGATGAGGTTTGATATATGTCAAAAAAAATATTCCCCATTAATCAATTATTACCTTTTTCTTTATTTATGATCGTTTATTCATTATTAATG